>WGMD01000034.1 GCA_016125255.1 Planctomycetota bacterium
GGCGATCAAATCCCGAATCTTCTGGCCCGTTCGCACGCTCGGTGGTACTCTCTGACTCATGGGGTGGCTCCTTGTGGGTTGTTGGTCCAACCGATAGGGTCCACCCCTTCTCAATTTACAGCAAGTTTAGGACATGACCCTTTGGAATGTCGCGCAATCGCATGATGTTCGAGTGTACGTTTTAGATTCGGACGCCGTTGCCGCCTATGCGAGGCCTGAGAGAGCGGTATACCTGACGCATGGGCTCGTCACGCTGGCGAGCGACCAGGAAATCGCCGCCGCAGTTGCGCATGAGCTTGGTCATTTGCTCGATGATGGATACCTCGCCAGCCCCGTAGCCCTGACCGGTTTGCACGAAGATGACCCCGAGATTCGAGCCGATGCGTTGGGATGTTGTCTGCTTCAGCGATGTGGGATTCCAACCGAGTCGATGGTGACGTTGCTCGAAAAAGTCAAAGACGCACGCTCGACGAGCCGTCAGTGCCGCGATCACATCGACACTCGTATCCGCTTGCTCCTTCGGTCTGCGCCTTTCTGAATCTTTTGAGTCGGATGAGTTTGAGAACGCGTGTGAGAAGCATGGTCAGCCCGGTTTGACCCGCGACGATGCACGCGGCCGGATACGTGGACAAGTTAAGGCCCTAACTTGAAGCCCGGTACGATGGTGTCTTTCGGCACCGCCCCCAGATGCAGAGTCGATAGCCATCCACAATCGTCCCAACCGAGCCCCTTGCCAATCTTGGTGTTAACAGCGTAAAATGCTGTCGGCAATGTAATTGAAACTCTCCCGAGGTTTGAAACTCGTTCGAGACAGGGATACGCATCAACGCAAGTGCTTGTCAATAAAGCACTTACAAACATAGAACATGGCGATTTGATGTTCGCTGCTTGTGTGGGTGGGTTAACAGTCACCCGTCGCAGCAGCAAGTCGCCGGTCCCATTCGGCTTGGCGATTTCCAAAGAGCATATCATCAGGCCACGGCGCTGTCCACAGATTTCTGATCGATTCTCTTGCTGTTAAGCGCTTGTGAATACAGCCAATTATCGCGCACCTGTTAACCGGCGGGTTGCCCGGTGGCTCGGGTCAGACCTTGAAACGCACTGCCGGCTCGGCTAAGGTGTCTCATAACGTCGGTCGATATGTCAACGTGACCGTCATTACGAGACAACGGTATAGTGGCTGATACACAAACAGATCGACTGATCAGGTACATTCGACGCCGAGGCATCGTGCGCGCGAGCGATCTGGCGGGCACCGGCGTGGATCGGCGCGTGCTCAAGCGTCTTGTCGATCGCGGCGAGCTTGTGCGCCGCTCGCGCGGGGTGTACACCACGCCGGACCACGAACTGACCCGCCACACGAGCATGGCAGAGGTCTGCGCCCGCGCCCCGAGCGCTACCGTGTGCCTGATCTCGGCGCTGGACTTTCACGAGCTGACGACGCAGATCGCCCACGCTGTGTGGATCATGATCGATCGCAAGGCGCGGCCGCCGAAGATCGACCACCCGCCGATCGAGATCGTATATGCGTCGGGTGAGTCGCTGACCGCCGGCGTCGTAACCCACCAGATCGAGGGTGTCCGGGTGCCGATCACCGATCCCGCCAAGACAGTGGCGGACTGCTTCAAGTATCGCGATCATGTCGGCCACGATGTGGCCATCGAGGCGCTGCGCGATTGCCTGCGTCAGCGCAAGGCCACACCGAGCCGGATATATGAAATGGCGAAGATCGATCGCGTGGCGAAGTCGGTGAGACCATACCTCGAGGCGCTGACATGACCGACAAGCCCACGACGAACATGGCGGCGTCGGTGCGTCAGCGGCTGCTGAATCTCCGGCAGTCCAGTGGCGAAGATTACAACGCGCTGCTGATGCAGTACGCCATCGAGCGGTTTCTGTACCGGCTGTCGAAGTCCGACCTGGCTGACCGCTTCGTCCTCAAGGGCGCGATGCTGTTCCGTGTCTGGTCTGGAGCGATGCACCGCCCCACCAAAGACGTCGATCTGCTCGGTCGCGGAGCGCCGACCCCGGACGCTGTTGCCGACGCGGTGCGTTATATTCTCGTTGCGCCGGTGCCGGACGATGGGCTGACCTTCGACCCCGACGCCGTGGTGGCCGCCGAGATTCGCGAGGAGCAGGAATACGGCGGCATCCGCGTCAAACTCGTGGCCATGCTGGGTAGCGCCCGGATTCCGATGCAGATCGATGTGGGCTTCGGCGATGCGATCACGCCCGACGCGGAAGTTCATCCCTATCCGACGCTCTTGGGCATGGACGCGCCACGGGTGCGGATGTATCCGCCCGAGACTGTCGTCGCTGAAAAGCTCGAAGCGGCTGTCACACTGGGCATGACCAACAGCCGGATGAAGGACTTCTACGACCTGCTCGTGATCTTCCGTACCTACGAGCTCGCCGACGAAGCCGTGGCCAGGGCCATCGCAGCGACATTTGAGCGCAGGCAGACGGCGCTGCCGGCCGACGTGCCGCCGGGGCTTTCGGATGAGTTCGGCAACGATCCCGGGACGCAGCGCCTGTGGCGCGAGTTTCTTCGCCGACTACAGATCGAGGATGCAGCCGGCGAGTTCGCCGAGGTCGTGGCGGGCATCCGCGACCGCATCTGGCCGATAGTCGCTCAAGCCCGACGGATGTCCGAATCGTAAAGCTATCCTCGCCCCTTGTACCGCTCGATCTCTTCCCCGAGCTGCAGGTAGAACGACCGTATCGGGTCGAGCACGCGCTTGATCTCGTCGGGTGAGAGGCCCGTCTCTTCGAGCTCCTTCTCTCGCTGCGCGATGCGCGCATTCGCTTCCGCCAAACGTCGAACCGCATCGAGGTACTCGTCCCGGCCGTTGATCGTTGCCGCGAACATTTCCTGAGCCATGCGATCAATACATTCCCGACGCTCAGGGGTCATTCTGTTCCGCAGCTTGTCGAAATCGTGTGCCATCGGTTCGATTCTCAGCCAAAGTCGAGCTTCCGAGCCGCCGACAACGGCAGATACAGGTGCCGCTCATCATCGGCCAACGGGGTAAAGCCGTATTTCAGGTAGAACCGTTGGGCGCTGTCGTTGATCGCGACGACCTCGACAGCGTGAATGCCCAGTTCGTCGGCGATACGGACGATACGCACCAGGGCGTCGATCAGCAGGTCTTCGCCGAGACCCTGGCCCTGCATCGACTGATCAACAGCCAGTCGGCCGATGTGCGCCACCGGGATCGGGTAGCGCGGCAGGCGCTTCCTCAGTTCATCCGGTACCAGATCGAAAGCGACGGAGCCGGCCGAGAGCGCATAGTACCCGAGAATCCTGCTGTCGCCGGCGGTGGCCACCGCGACAAAGTGCTGACTGATTCCCGTCTTTTCGTTCTGACCCGCGAAGCGGTGCAGGTAATCATCGAGCTCGACGACGCCACAGGAAAACGCGGCACGATCGTGGCGCTTGTGGAGCTTCTCGATAACCCACGACGATGCGTCAGGCACGGCGCTTCCTGTACCGCTCGGCGGCGGCCTTCAGCGCCTTGTTGGGCTTGGCATCGGATGCGATGAGCTTCAGAAACGTGTCGCGATCGCGGATTGACAGCCGGGTGACCGTGGCTTCATCGATCGTCCGCTGCGCCGCCTGCACCAGGTTGGCGACAGCGAAATCGGACAGCGACTGGCCTGTCACGGTGGCCGCCTGCTCAATGACCCGCTTGTGCTCGTGGCTGAGGCGGAAATCCAGGCGGGCATCTCGGGTTGTCGAATGCTGCGTGGCCATGGGTGTTCTCCTGCTACCCATATGTACGGTCAATCACCGTACAAAGTTTAGCCGCGCGGGGCTGCCGTGGCAAGTTTTCGCTGACATCGGCGTGTTAACCGGCCGGTTGCGAGAGCGCCGACGTGTTCGCAATTTGGTCGTTCAGGGCGAGAGCCCGTGCTCGCTACTTGTCAAAATCGCAACCAAAGCTCTCTCAATAGTTTATCGCGTAGCCATTGTTTGAAATCCGTTCGACTCGGGGAGCTTTAAGCCCGTATCGAGCGCGATGCGGGCTTTTTTCTTGCGCCGATCGGATGCCAAACATGTCGCCGCGCTGTTCAAATTGATTGGCGCTCGATAAGATCGAGCCCGTAGCTCTTTGAAAAGTGAAGATTCAGGCAGCTGATCCAATGAGATCGGCTGGAACTCGGCCTGCCTCACCCGCGTCGCGCAGTAATCGCGCCGACGTTGAACGAGGCCCAAGCTGTCGATGCCAGTTTCACGCTGCCTTGCGGTAGTAGTGCTTGATGAGCCCTCCGAGAATGTCTTGGGAATCCACCGTCTCGTCGTTGTACGCCAGCGGCGAGGATGAATTCGGATCAAGCACGACATTGCCGATGGCCTGGTGCGGGCGCAGTTCCTGGTAATATGCGACGTACTCGTCGACCAGGCGTTGAAGATGCCGCTCGCCGAATACGACGAAGTGGTTCAGGCACTCGTGTTTCAACGACTGTACCCATCGTTCGGCATAGGCGTTCATATTGGGCGCCAACGGGCCGACCTTTTTCACGATCACGCCCTCGGATTCGAAGATCGCGTCGAACGCCCGCATGTACTTGGTGTCCCAGTCATGCAGCAGGCGTGTGATCGACAGGCCCAGGTCCGCTAGCTCGACGAAAAAGTTGCGGGCCTACTGCTTCATCCATTCGGTATCCGGGTGAGCCGTCACCGGACAGACGATAACACGACGGGTTTCGACGTGGATGAAGAAGAGAATGTAGTAGTCGATCAGGCCGGTGACGGTCCAGACTTTCTTCACGGCAAAATCTGTGGCCCAAAGCGTCTTCGCATGACGCTTGAGGAAATGGTCCCACGTCCCGGTCACTCGCCTCGAGTCCGGATGGATACCTTCTTCCTTGAGGATGTTATGGATGAAGGTTCGGCTGATGCGGATACCCAGTTTCTTCAACTCGCCCAGGATCTTCGAATAACCCACGCCCGACTCGTGGGCAATGCGAACCACCAGTTCACGGATCGTGTCCGGGATAGGCGAGCGACCACCCTTCCTGACTCGCTTGGGCACCACCTTGTCCTCATCCTGCACCCACCGCATGAACGTGTGCGGTGTGACGATTGTGATCAGTTCCTTGATCGAGTCGCCGAGACGTTTGCCGTACTCAAGCAGCCCGGCCCGCTCGGCCGGCGTCGTTCGGATGTGCTTCGGCAACCGGCTCCGCAGAATCTCGTTCTCGATCTTGAGGTACTCGATCTGCTTGACCAGTTCATCCCGCCCAAACTGGGCCAGCACCAACAGCAACCGATGGAACAATGCCGTCATCTGTGTTATGCTCGCAACTACTGGAATACCATGGAATAGACAATGATTTTGAACACCGCTGACGATGTGAGTTTATCAGAAATGGCGGCGTTGCGTCGGGATTGGACTCGCTCGTGGACGACCGTCGGCGTTCGCGGAACAACAGCCGCATGAGCCAATCCGTGACCAGTCCGGTCCCGCGTGCCCTGATCATCGCCGGGCCCAACGGCGCGGGCAAGACCACCTTTGCACGCGAGTTCCTGCCTGCTGAAGGCCACTGTCCGACGTTCATCAACGCCGATCTGATTGCCGCCGGCCTGTCGCCGTTCGCGCCGGAGAGCGCTAATATCACCGCGATGCGGTTGATGGCCGAACGAATCCGAGAATGTGTCGCTGAGCGTCAGGATTTCGCCGTCGAATCCACACTGGCCGGGCGGACCTATGCAAATCTGATTCGCAACTGGCGGTCGATAGGATATCGAGTCGAACTCCTGTTCCTCCAATTGCCGTCCGTTGAACTCGCAATCGAGCGCGTTCGTCAGCGCGTCGCACAAGGCGGTCATGATGTTCCTGAAACCGATATCCGTCGCCGTTTCAATCGTGGGCTTGAGAATTTTCAGAAGCGATACAGGTACATCGTCAATGCCTGGCAGGTGTTCGATGCCGGCCAGTGGCCGCCGATTCTCCTCGATGAGGGAGTGAACCCATGATTCAGCAACCGGCATCACCTCGTGATTTTGAGGGTAGTCGCGTCGCGATGATTCGTGCTGCACGTCGCGCCGCAGAATTGGCCAGGCAACACCACCAACCGCTGTTGCTCTGGCGTGACGGTCAGATCATTCGTGTCATGCCCGATGAACTGCCGAGTCTGCCGACCCAGACGCCTCGGAAGTCTTCGTCATGATCAGTTGCGGGTTGCAACGCTGTGTGATGTCGACGCTGTATCGACGGCACGACCTCGCTTTCGATCAGCGGAAAGACGAAGAATGCCTTTTGCGAGCAATTCGCAAATTGACTCAAGTCGTTTCTGTTCGTCGGCTGTGGGTTCGGACTCGTGCTTTTCTGTCATGCCATCTCCAATCTGTCTTGAATGTGGTGTCGACCAGATTAAGCCAACTCCGGCCCGAGATGGCAAGTCACTTGCACCGGATCGTTGGCGCTATGTATTGGCGCTGTGGGAGTGCGGTGGCACTGAAAAAAACGCGCATCGTGTTAACCGCGCGTACCCGCGTGTACCGCTTCGGAACTGGTACCTGGGGGTTGACAGAATTAGAGAGCTGAAGAGCTTTGAAATCTGTTTCGATCAGATGCCTCTGCTGAATCGCGAACTTTCGACCCGTCACCCCGAATCGCCCAATCTGCTGACAATTCATGCTTTACATCATTCTCTTGCGCGACAAAGAGAGAGTGGTTATGAAATCTGTTTTGACCAGGGAGGTTCCCCGAGTCGTAGTGCGTCGCCAGCGTCGTCGCCACATGCCCGCCGGACGACCCGCCGAGCACGCCGATTCGTCTGACATCCAGATGCCATGCGTCGGCGTTCTGTCGAATGATGCGCATGGCGCGCTGGGCGTCGTGCAGCGGCGCGGGATGTTTGTAGCCATCGCCAGGCAGACGATACATCACAACATACGCCGCGATCCTCAAGCTGTTGAGCCATTCGACCTGCCGATGCGAATCGGAGTGCGCCTTGTATCCGCCCGCCGGGCAGATCAGCACGACGGGTTTCTTCCCTTCGACCGTCGGCCCCGGAAATAGATGAAGCGTCGGCACATGTTTGGCATCCACGCCCACAAGTTCCGCCGAGTTGTCTGGCCAGAGGTTGATCTGTTCCTCCGCCCGCGCTGCGCTGGTCATCGCCAGGGCGCAGACGACGGCAAGGACGACGCTGTCGAAGCCGCCGATTCGGACTGGTGCATGTCTCATGAATGAGGCCTCTGAAGTCGTGACGTCGTGCTGGCGTGACCGCCTGTCCACGCCGCGGTCGGCCCAATCAAGTGGCGAACGATTGCGTCCTGCGACACCATGGCAAAGCATAGCGGTCGCGCCGCGGTGCGGCCTGCGGGGGTACTTTCGATATGCGACAAACCTATCGCATATTCCGCCATCGTGATTCGTCCGGGCCGTTGCCGTCTGACCCGATGGCGGGTCGTCGTCGTTGCATGCACCCGCGCATCGCGCACGACGCCGCTTGGTCGGCGAGGAGCGAGTGTGTACAATTTTCAGTTCAGATGCCCCGCGACATCGCGGGCTGAGGCGGTATCGAACACCGATGCGACGGCAACTCGGACGAAGGGCGCCATCGCGCTGCAATTCACGGAGATTTGTCATGCAAATGCGGCAACTTTGGACGGCGGGATTCTGCGCGGCCATGATGATGTTCGCGCTGCTGGGTCCGGCCGCGGCGGCGACGTATGTGACGGAATCGGCGCGTCAGTTGCCCGTGGCGTATGACGTCGATGTGGTGGTGATCGGGGGATCGACGGGGGCGGTGTCGGCGGCGTGCGAAGCGGCGGCGAGCGGCGCGAAAGTCTTTCTGGCGGCGCCGCGCCCGTATCTCGGGGAGGATGTGACGGGGACGCTGCGCCTCTGGCTCAACGAAGGCGAGGAGCCGACGGGCGATCTGGAGAAGGCGCTGTTCGTCGTGCCCCGTCAGGAAAAGCAGGGCATCGAAGGCAGCGTCCCGTTCACGTACAAGACCGACGTCAAACCGGCGGCGGCGCATGGCGAGACTCCCAAGCACGATCGACTGACCGACGGCAAATGGCTCAATTCCGCCAAGGATTCGGTGCAGTTCGACGGGCCGGTCACGATCGAGGCGGATCTGGGTTCGAGCCGCAAGATTCGCAGCATTCATCTGCTCGCCTATCAGCGCCCGAATGATTTTGAAGTGGGCGAGATCAAGGTCTGGTCCAGCGCGACGGGAGAGATTTGGCGAGAAGTCGGCACGATGGCCAACAAGCATCTGTCCGAAGGCGTCTTTGAGGAAAACTCGTTCGCGATCGACATGGATGTGTTTCACAAGGCGCGTTACATGAAGGTGACGGTAACGCCCAGCAAGGGGGCCAAGCGCATTCTGCTGGGCGAACTGGTGATCGCGGAGGACGCGCCAGCGGGTGCGGTCGAAGCGCCCAAGAAGAAGGAGGCCCTGCCGCTGCCGACGCCGATGCATGTCAAGCAGGCGTTGGATACGGCGCTGATCTCATCGGGAGTGACGTTCCTGTATGGATGCATGCCGACGGATGTACTGGTCGATGCGGACGGGAATCCGGCGGGGATCGTGATGGTCAATCGCTCGGGGCGGCAGGTCGTTCGTGCAAAGGTCATTATCGACGCCACGCCGCACGCCACCGTCGCCCGCCTCGCCGGAGCGAAACTGCGCGACTTCACGCCCGGCCCGATGCGGTTCACGCGCGTCATCGTTCACCCTGAAGTCAAACCCGACGACGCGAAGCTCCCCGACAACGTCACGCGCCGCGACATCGGCGAGCGCTTCAATACCAAGCAAGGCCCGATGCCCGTCTATGAGTACACGCTCAACATCGACATGAAAGCCGACGACATCGTCTCCTTCGAAAAAGCCGAGCAGGTCGCGCGCGATCTGACGTTTCGGGTCGATGAGTCGGACGCATCGGACACGCTGTACTTTTTACCGACGAATCCGCTGATTTCCAACGCCGGCGCCCCGGCCGCGAATTTCGATGCGGCGTCGCTGGATCTGGCGTCGCTACAGCCGAAGGGTTCGAGCCGGTTCTTCGTGCTGGACGGTTACGCCGACGTGTCGCGCGAGGCGGCGGCGCAGTTGATGCGCCCGCTCTCGTTGATCCGACTGGGCAAGCGCGTCGGTCACACCGCAGCGGAGTTGGCCGCCAAAGCGCCGACTGCCGACGCTCAGAAGATCAAGCTGGTCACGATCGACGCCCCGAGCGACAACATGGGCGAAGTGGGCGAATTTCTCAATGGCGTCCGCCCGACTGATCGCGACAAGACGACGCTGCCATCGCCGGCGCGGGCGCTGCCGGTGCTGGGCGAGTATGACGTGGTGGTCGTCGGCGGCGGGACTGGCGGCGCCCCGGCCGGGATCGGCGCGGCCCGTCAGGGCGCCCGCACGCTCGTCGTCGAATACCAGGACGGACTCGGCGGCGTCGGCACGCTGGGCATGGTCAGCATCTACTATCACGGCTATCGCCACGGGTTCACCTCCGAAGTCGACGCGGGCGTGCAAGCGATGGGCGGTCCGAAGTTCAATGGATGGAACATCGAGGCGAAGACCGAATGGTGGCGCCGCGAGATTCGCAAGGCGGGCGGCGATGTGTGGTTCTCGACGCTCGGTTGCGGGGCGCTGGTCAAGGACGGCGTGGTTAAGGGCGTGATCGTCACGACGCCGATGGGCCGCGGCGTGGTGCTCACGGGCTGCGTCGTCGACTCGACGGGCAACACGGACATCGCCGCCGCCGCCGGAGCGCAGACGATGACCGTCGACGCCGACAACATCGCCATGCAGGGCACGGGCCTCGGCCCGGTCAATCTCGGGGCCGGCTACACCAACACCGACTACTCGTTCTCCGACGAGTCGGACCCGGTGGACCAGTGGCGCATGATCGTCAATGCACGGCGGAAATTCGCGGGGGCTTATGATCTTTCACCGTTCATCGACTCGCGCGAGCGGCGACGCATCGTCGGCGATTTTTACATCACGCCCCTCGACCTGATCAATCAGCGCACCTACCCCGACACGATCGCCATCCACAAGAGCAACTTCGATACGCACGGCTACACCGTGCATCCGTTTTTCCTCATCGACTTCCCGGACAAGAAGGAGATGGAGGCGAACGTCCCCTACCGCGCGCTGCTGCCGAAGGGACTGGATCGCATTCTCGTGACGGGCCTGGGCATCAGCGCTCATCGCGACGCCATGCCGATCCTGCGCATGCAGGCGTGCATTCAGAATCAGGGCTACGCCGCCGGATGCGCCGCGGCGATGTCCGCCAAGTATGACAAGGCGACGCGCGACATCGACCTCGAAGCGTTGCAGAAACATCTTGTCGCCATCGGCTCGCTGCCGCAGGAAGTCATCGGCGCGAAGGATTCGTATCCGATTTCCGACAAGCGGATCGCTGAGGCGGTAAAGACGGTGACGGATGATTACAAGGGGCTGGCGCTGCTCATGGCCGAGCCGGCGAAGGCGATTCCGATGCTGCGCGAGGCGCATGCCAAGACGGACGATCCGGCGAAAAAGCTCGTGTACGCCAACGTGCTGGGCATGCTCGGCGATGCAGCAGGCGCTGCGACGCTCGCGGCGCATGTGCAGTCGGCGAAGTGGGACGAGGGCTGGAACTTCCGGGGCATGGGGCAGTTCGGCGGGTCGATCTCGCCGCTCGACTCGCAGATCATCGCTTTGGGCCGCAGCGGCGATCACTCCACCGCCCTGCCCGTGCTCATCGCCAAGGCCCGATCGCTCGAGCCGTCGATGGCCTTCTCGCACTACCGTGCGGTGGCGATGGCGCTGGAGGCGCTCAAGGACCCGGCCGCCGCGCCGGTGCTGGCGGAGATGCTTTCCAAGCCGGGCATGACGGGCTTTTCGATTCACGAAGTCAAGGCCGACTCCGAGTACACGCGTCAGGAGATGCGCTCCGAGCCGCTGCGCGAGATCATCCTCGCCCGAGCGCTCTACCGCTGCGGCGATCAGGACGGCATCGCCCGCAAGATTCTCGAATCGTACGCCACCGACCTGCGCGGCCTGTTCGCCAAACACGCCAACGCCGTGCTGAGCGAAAAGCAGTAACCATCGAGCATCGCGGTTGTGCATCTTTCATGATGCGCTCGTCGCGCGGTGATGACTGCGCTTCGGTGATGTGCATCACTCATGATAAAAGACCCCGCCCCGCTGAAGCGGGGCGGGCCGGGGGAGAGTTCGTTGGGAGAAATGCTCAGTACTGAAGCATGCCGAGGATGCGGACGGTGCCGGTGGCGTAGGTGAGATTGGAGCGATCGAACACGACGACAATGTGACGTTCGCCGACGATGTTGGCGGTGGCGCTGTTGCCGGTCGTGGCGCGGATGTTGATGTAGGCGGTGTATACATCACTGCGGGTGGAGCAGACCTGCATGAGCCAACGGGCGAAAAGCGTCGTTTCCTCGCGGTCGTCAACGATGCCGTCGGCCGACGGAGCGGTGGTCGAGGGGTTGGAGTCGAAGTCGATCGGGGTGCCGGCGGTCGTCTGATAGTTGTCAGCCGCATCGCTTTCGAGGGGCGTGATAATGTTCAGAAGTTCACCGATGGAGGCGATGCCCTTGGCGCTGCGGAATCCGGCGGGACGGGCGCCGTCGCGATAGGCGACGATGTTGTCGACGATCGTCGAGCGGATCGTCGCATCGGGGATGGGCAGGACCTTATTGAGGAAGGCCTTGGAGGCGGTGTTGAGATTGACTGTGCCGACGATGAGCTGCTCTTCGGGATTATCAATGACGCCGTCGCCGTCGTTGTCGAACCCGTCTTCGTACGGGCTGAGCGTGGTGAAACGATCAAGGAGCAGTTGCGAATGCGGCAAGGCGCGGTCGTTGGTGGCGGTGGCGTTGGCGAGCGCGGCACTGGGGGAGATATTGAGCATATGCGCCCCGGCTGTCGTGGCGGCGCCCCATGCATCGCCGACGCTCTTGGTCCCGTCGAGCGGAAGCACGGCGATCATCGCCAGATCGCCGATGTGCACGATCGACCCGGTGTCGGAAAAGAGCAACTGATTATTGATGAGACTGCCGGCGGCGATCGCGCCGGCCGCGCCGTTGGGCTTGGGCGAGTCGCCGAGGTTTTCGAGCGTCGTGTCATAGGCGGCGATCGACGCACCGTGCGAGCGCTGCACGAATCCGCCCGACGCCACGGTGATGACGTTGAGCTTCTCGGAATTGCCGATCGAGGTGATCTGTTTGTAGCCGGTCAGCGTGTTCTTGGGATCGCCCGCCGACGCGACGCCGTTCTCGTCATACGTATCGGGCATGCCGCCGGCGTTCGTCGTCTTGCTGTAGCCCCACGTGCAGTTCCCGCCCGCCTGAGCCGGAGCGCGGAGTTCGACGGTGATGTTCCCATCCACCGCCGGCCAGGCGAAGGGAGTGGCGATGACGGTCTTCGTCGCCGTGCCAGCCACAAGGGCGCTGACATCCTGACTGCCGCCCGCATCGCCGGAGTTGACGTACAGCACGATCGTCTCATCCGGCGCCATCGACGCCGGCGCGCCCAGCGCCGTCAGCGCCCCGACGTTCACGCCGTTGACCCAAAGCTGCACGTTCCGCACGTCGGCCGGCTTTCGGAAGGGATTTTTGATTTCGACGGCGTAACCGGCCGTCGCCTGCTGCGTCCATGTCACGTCCCAGTTGCCGCTGCCCACCGGATTCTCCGTCGACGCCGTCACCATGTAGTACCGCTGCGCGTACACCTCTGTGACAAACGGCAGGGCCTCCATGCCGAAGCGCCCGTTGACGCTTGTCAGCGCGTTGTCCGAATCGGCATAATCGTTGATCGCCGCGGCGAGCTGAGAGGCGTAGTCGTTGACCGACGCGAAACCCGTCGGCAGCGCGAACGTGCCGCCCTCGTTGAGCACCTTGGCGATCTCGGTCGCCAGCTCGATCCGCTTGGCGTCGTTGGCCAGCAGCTTGTTGATATCGCGCTGGCGCACGAGATTCGTGTCCGCCGTCATCGGCATGCCCCAGCAGGCATGACCACTGATCGTCGTCATCTGGTGACGCGGCTCGTAGGCATAGTAGTCGGCGATGGTGGAGCCGTACGATGTGCTGTTGACCGCGTTGATGTTTTTCATCGCGTCGGCGTATTTGGTCTCGATGGGCTTGGTCGTCAGCGTGTAGTTGTTGGGCGTCGTGCCGCTGAGATTCAGATTGCGCGTGAACTTGAGCATGCCGTTGCCGTTGAATTCAAGCTCCGTCTCCGTCGTCGGATTTTTCAGGCCGTTGCGATAGCGCAGCGCCATTTCAACGCCCATGTCGTACTTCTTGTAGTTATTGGGCGAGGCGGCGGGATAGTTCGCCGGGTAGTTGTTGTACATCGACGCGCCGTTAAGCCAGAAAAGCCCGCGATCCGCGAACGTCACCGGGGCGGCGGAGACGTTGATCGTCTTGCCGAGGCGATAGCTCAAGGTATTGTTGAGTTCCGTCACATCGACGCCGGCGAAACTCAGGAAAAACGTCCCCAGGTCGATGTCCGTCGGGTACCACGCCCGCGGCGCGTCCGCCGCCGCGCTGTACGTGCCGTCGGCCTTGAGCAGACTCGTCGCCACGTTCATGTTGATCATCGCCGAGTTGTCGATGATGCGCACGGCCATCCAGTAGTTGAGGTTCTGAAGCGAAGGGATGATCGCCGGCTTCCACTTGGCGTCGTTGATCCCGTCGCCGGACGCATCGGCATCGGCGGTCGAACCGAGAATCTGCGTATTGTCGACGATGTTGGAAATCTGATCGAACACGCCCGAGGCGTTGGGCTCCGTCGAAGCGAGCCAGGGACTACTCGCGCCGGCGTAGTCGTAGTATTTCGCCGATCCGGTGAAGAAGCGGTCGTCGGTAAAATTGTTGGGCGTGCCGTTGTCGTTGATGCCCAGCGATCGGCGGAGCACTTCACGAATCTGTCCGATCACGGCGCGCGACACTTCGTCCATGTCGCGCACCTTGCGAATCTGCGTCGTCGCCACCTGGTCCCGCCGCGTCACATCCAACAGCGCCAACCCGATCAGAAAGATCAGCACCAGCACCGCCGCCACCAGCAGCAGAATCGACCCGCGACGATGCGCGGCGGCGCTGCGGAGCGCCAGGGTTTGCCGATGTTCAGAACTGTTCATGACCATGTCCTCTCTCGAAGCCGTTTCGTTGACGCCTAGCTGCGATTGACGCGGATGACCTGTTCAAACCACCGGCCCGGCTGATTGTCGGACCCGGGCACCACGCCCTTGTCGTCGTGCATGCGGTAGCGGATGCGGATCATGTAGGGCCACATCGCGGCGTTGGTCTTGCGGAAGACCCAGCCCTTGGCGATGTTCGTCGCCGTCAGCGCTGTCACACCGGGAGGCGAAAGCGAGATGCCGTACCACTTAATATTGCCCGACGCATCGGTGTCGACGGCCCCATCGGGCGGGGCGCTGTTGGTCGTGCCGGTGGCGTAGTCGCCTGCGAACTCGATCTGCAATTCGCTCACATTGGGGACAAAGAGCGGATGCATCTGTGCAAGCTGCGAACCGGAGGGCGCGCCGCCGGGGGAGGTCGCGTTGACGCGCAGGCGCTGCGTGCCGTAGGTGTAGGTCAGTGCGACGGTATCGGAAGTGGCGTTCTTGTTTATGTCGCCCAGCGACCATTTGCACACGTCGGCCAGGGCCGTGTACGCCTGCTTCGTCACGCCGCCGGTGTAGAACCCTGCCGCCGCCCCGCCGACGTTCGACGTCTCCGTCGCATCGGTGCAGGAGTTGCCCGACACCGATCCGCCTTCCAGGAACATCGCCTGCCGGCCGAGGATCCAGTTCAGGGCGTACTGATTGGACGTTCCGGCGGCACCGAGCGCGCCATCGTCCGTACCCGCCGCGGTGGTCCGCTGGCACTGCCCGTACCAGATTTTCACGAACGGCGCGCCGGAGGTGTTGGCGACGGAGTTGTCATTGCTGGGGCAGACCGGCTCGATGTCGTTCTTGTAACGGATGAACATGAGCTGATCGATGTTGCGCGTCGGCGGGGTCTGGATGTCCGACGACTTGAGCTTGACGCCGGTGATCGTCTTGTTGCCGATGATGAGCATGCCGCCGGCGGTCGGACCGACCATTTCCTCGGCATCGCGGTCGATCTGGTCGTTGGCGATGCGGGCGTGCTGAATGATCTTGCTCACGCCCAGTCCCGAGCTGACGGCGCTGCGGGCTGTGTTGAAGATCTGGTTGACGAAAAGAATCATGATGGTCGCGACGGCCATCGCCACGAGCATCTCGATCATGGTGAAAGCGGCTTGTCCGCGTCGCTTGTTCATCGCACCACCTCGTTGCCGAACTGGAGAATGCGGGCGGTCGTGACGGTGTTGTTGATCGGGGCGCCATGGAAGTAGTTGCCGGTCAGCGCGGCGGTGCCCTTGACGACGATCGCGCCGGTGGCGGCGTTGATGCCCGGCTCGCCCAGCGAGAGGTTCGCGTCGGAGATCGTCTGCGGCGGCACCGCCGGAGCCGCCGGATTGGGCACGCGCTTCATGACGATCACGAAGATCTGCCAGTCGCCGGTCGTCGAATCGCGACGAAAGAATATTTCCCAGTAAAAGTCGCGGTTCTCTGCGTTGCCGAGCGCGCCGCCATATGAATAGGTCCGCGGCTTGCTCGCGGGGTAACTGCGGTCGTTGAGAATCCAGGGGATATTGGTCCCCTGCGTGTAGGGCGACGCGGTCGGGTCAGGCAGGCGATGCACGGCGCCGTCGTTGTAGCTGGGCGTGGCGATGAGGTCGGCCTTGGACACGCCGCGGGCGCGGAGGGTGGCGTCGACGGCGGTGGTGAGTTGCTGGGCCATCAGTTCGTCGAACGTCGACTTCTGCACGGCCGAGGCGACGGGGAAGAGACTCGAGAGCGCGATGAGCCCCACGCCGAGGATCATCACGCTGAACATGATCTCAAGCAGAGTGAAGCCGGGATGTTGAGTGTGTCTGTTCACTGTGGGATCACCGCCCCGGTGTAACGATTGAAGTAAATCGTCGTTCCGTTGTTGATGAGCCAGTCACCCTGCGAGTTGGCCGCGAAGGTGTTGGACGTGGTGGAGTTGTTCTCTGCGGCGAGGGGCGAGCCGGTGGAGATGCTCGCGAAGACCTGCCGGAATGTTTCGATGTTGTAGAGAATCACGCCCGCCACAGTCTCGATATTGTCGAAGTCGCCAGCACGATATTTCTGATTGGTCGAGTCGAAGTTGCTTTTGACGAACATCGGGCTGGTGGGCTCGTAGGCGTCCGCGTAATAGGGGTTGCCGCTGATGGTGCTGGTGCGGCTGCTGCTGACCTGATAGGCGTTGTCGCCATTGGCATCGTAGTACACGGCCCGCAGCTCGCTGCTCATCGTGGAGCCGGTGTTGCGGACGACCATTTCACCGTTACGATCAAAGCGGAGGCAGAACGGCGGGGAGAGGAGCTTGACGGTCCCGCTGCCGATGGCGCCGCCGCCGCGGATGATGCCCACCGCGCCGACGCCGCGCGGCAGGTATCCGTAGGGTCGGCCGACGACATCCTTGTACGGATGCCGCGCCACGTTGAAACCGCTGATCGTGGTCGGGTCGACGTTTTCGATGATGCGCAATTCGCCCTGCGGCGTGACCAGCACGGCGACTCCGTCGTATGTTCCACCGGCGAACACAGGCGTGTTACCGGTGAAGCTGCGGGCGCTGGACACGGCGGCGGAGAGCGCGTTGACGCCGACGGCGACCTGCCCGCTGCCGGTCAGCGACTTGAGGTTCGGCGTGGCGATCGCCAATAGCAGGACGATGATCGAGATGACGATCAACAGTTCCGCCAGCGAGAAAGCGCGGCGGCGATCGGTTTTCATGATGGAGCGGCGACTCGTGTTCACTTGCTGGCCCCTTCATAGCTGTAGATGTTGTCCGCCGCGGCTTTGGCCAGCGCGGCGTTGGCTGCGGTCAGCGTATTACCCTGCATCTGAAGCGCGAGCTGCCGATAATCGCCGAAGCTGCCATCGGGACCGGCGGAGGCGAAGTATGAGAAGGGCTTCTTGGGCATGACGGCTTCAGGCGTGCCCGAATAGCTCACGCCGGTCTGCACATAGACGATGCGTTTGCCCCATGCATCATCAACTTCCAGCCAGTTCGGGCTACTGTTGACGCGATACACCTTCTCGCTCAAGCTCGAGAGCAACTTGGCAGGCGCGCTGCTGCTGCCGGACGACACGATCACAGAGACGAACCGAAGAATGGTGTACGACTCCCAGGTGCTAGCGTTATTGATCGTCAGCGCGCTGTTGGCGCCGCCGATGGGCGGGGCGGAGGAGACGTACGTTGTGCTGTTGCCGCTGATGTCCACGGGGCTGCCGGTGAGGCGTTCAAACTCCGCGTTAACGCCTTCGAGCGCGTTGAGTGTCGTGCGGGTCTGGTTTTTCTCGGCGGGCTGGATCGTGCCGGGGCCGTAGGCGATGCCGATGCCCAGCAGGATCATGATGATCACGATGACCACGAGGATCTCAACGAGCGAGAACGCGGCACGGGAAGTGCGGCGTGGGGAGTGCGGCGTGGGGAGTGCAGATGCAGCTTCCACGCCCGCGGAACGCTTCCGATCGGTTTTCACTCCACACTCCGAACTCCACATTCCCAATTTGTTTTTCGTTTTCATTTGGAGCTCTCCAGATCGAAGCTGTAGAGGTTGTCCGCGGACAGGGTGCGCTGCTGCGGATCGTTCGAGTCGAGGTTGCCGAACTGCCCGTCGGGTCCGGCGGAGACGACGAACGGCCGCAGGTTCGGGGAAGTCTGAAAGCGTTTGACGGTCGCCGCGGCGTCGGGGTCGGCGGCGTTGGGATCGACGTACAGGAGCGGCTGGCCGAAGCCGTCGACGACGGTGAACCAGCCGTCCGCGCCGTAGGTCAGCCCCGGCAGGTCCGCCACCAGCGACCCGGTCGTCGGGCTCGATCGCAGGTCGGCGATGCAGCGGCCCATGGCGGTTTTGATGTGGCGCGGCTCGCCGAGGCCGGGGTATTCGCCGTGCGCCTGATGGAACACTTCAATGCACCGATTGAGCGTGCGGAGCGTAGCGAGCGTCTGTCGCTGCGCCGAGTCATTGACGAGCGCATCGGACACGCCCACCAGCACGCCGAGCACGAGCGTGATGACCACCACGGCCGCGACGAGCTCCAGCAGCGTCATGCCGGCGACGCGGCGCATCGGATGCATCCGATGCGATGCGGTTTGCCGGCGGGTTGTCCAAGTCACATGAATCATGCCCTGCTCTCTTGCGATCCGGTCAGGGGCCGGGCCAGACGATGTCGTCGGCCGTGCCGAATTTGTCATCCGGTCCCGCGGCGACGAGGATGAATTCCGCGGTGCGCATGCTCAACGTCAATCCCTCGACCGCGCCGGTCGTCGGACCACCGCTGGAGTTGGCCAGCGCCCAATAGCCCTCGATGATGATGCTCGGATTGTTTTCGATGCGCGGGGAGGGCGTCGACGCGTTGTCGGAGGTGTCGATGGCGACGTTGATGAGCGTGTCGTTTTCAGTGCGATTAAACGCCCCGGCGGTACCCCAGATGCGGTTCGCTTCGGTGCTGTCGTTGAGCAGGCCGAGCTTGCCGGTCAGACTCTTGCGGTAGTAGAGAATCGGCGCGTGCACGCCGCTGGACGGCATGGTCAACACGTAGGCCCCGTCGCGTTTGGGGAAGGTCGAGGTGTTGTAGACTTCACCGCTCGTCTGCCCGCCGCTGGCGTCGGCGTCGAAGCGCGCCTGCACCGTCTGATCGTTGTTGATTTTCAGGTAGGGACCATAGGTCACGGTGCCGATCTTGAATCCGGCGCCGGGCTTGCCGTCGTCGTACGCCGCGGACGGTTTGCCGGCGGTCATCGAGCCGAGGATCGCCTGCGTGAGCAGCTCGCCGCCGTTCCAGTTGGCGTAGTTGCCCTTGGCGGAGCCGAACGTCGTGGCGTTGGCGCTGCCGGTGATCTGCGTGTAGTCGCTGGGCGGGTAGCCCTTGCAGTCGCGTTCGTAGGCACTGGCGGCGATAGCGATGGCGTTCAGAAACGAGTTGGTCGCCGTGATCACGCCCTGCTTGGAGAACTGCCCGACCGCGCCGACGACCAGCCCGAGCAGGAGCAGAATGATGGCGATGACGACGAGCATTTCGACGAGCGTGAAGCCCGTGCGGAGTTTGGAGCGGGGAGTGCGGAAGGAAGACCATGCCGCTCCGCGCACGCCGCGTCCGCCGTCCTTCTTCACTCCGCATTCCACATTCCACATTCCGCATTCCATGGGTTCGTTCCTTTGTCTCAGCTCGACACCGACTGAATCAGCTTGACGAGCGGCAGGAAGAGCGCGACGACGATGAAGCCGACCGATCCGCCCAGGAACACGACCATCATCGGTTCGAGCAGACTGATCAGCGCGCCGACGGCGGTATCGACTTCGTCGTCGTAGTTGTCGGCGATCTTCATGAGCATCTTGTCCAGGTCGCCGGTCTCTTCGCCGACGTCGATCATGTTCACCACGATCGAGTCGCACACGCGGGCCTCGCGCAGCGGCGCGGCGAACGATTCACCCTCGCGGATTGAGTCGTGCACTTTCTGAAGCGCCTGCTCGAAGACCCAGTTGCCGACCGTGTCGCGGGCGATGAGGATCGCTTCGAGGATCGGCACGCCGGCGCTGATGAGCGTGCCGAGCGTTCGGGTGAAGCGGGCGATGGCGGTGAGGCGGATCAGGTTGCCGATGACGGGGATGCGCATCATCGAAATGTCGAGGATGGCGTTGCCCGCCTTGGTCTTGCGCATCATCTTCGTGATGAACAGGAAGATGACGGGCGAGCAGATGATCCATGCCCAACCCGGGATCAACTGCCCCTCGTTGGACCCGGCGATCCAGTTGGAGAGGTTGATCAGGAACTGCGTCGGCGCGGGCAGTTCCGTGTCGAAGTCCTTGAAGATTTCCTGGAACTTGGGCACGACCATGATCATGATGCCGATGAGGATCAGCACGGCGACGGTGATGACCACGGAGGGGTAGATCATGGCGCCGATGATCTTGCGCTTCAAGCGCTGGGCCTTTTCCATGAAGTCGGCCAGGCGCTGGAGGATGATGTCCAGCACGCCGCCGACTTCACCGGCGGCGATCATCTTGGAGTAGAGCCGATCGAAGACCTTCGGATGCTTGGCCATCGACTCCGACAGCGACGAGCCGCCTTCGACTTCGCCCTGAATGTCGAAGAGGGTGTTCTTGAGTTTGCCGGGCTTCTGCTGATCGGTGAGGATCTGCAGGGAGCGGAGAATCGGCAGGCCGGCGTCCTGAAGGGTCGAAAGCTGGCGCGTGAACTGCGTGAGGACTTTCTTGGAGACGCCGCCGATCGTGATCGTGATTTCGGTGGCTTTTTTCTTGCCGGCCTTTTCCGCGGCGCCGCTGGGAGCCGGGGCGCCGCCTTTGCGCTTGCGGACTTTCTTTTCGCGCACGCTGGTGGGGAAGAAGCCCTGCGCCTTGATGCGGTTGATCGCATCTTCGCTGCTGGGGGCGTCGACGGTGCCCTTCTGCGGCTTGCCGGTCTGATCGAGTGCTTCGAACTGATAGGAAGGCATGGGTGTGCTCCAAAAAACACGCCGCGAGCGGCGTCGCCAAGCGGTCCCGGCGGGACCAACGCGTCATTCCTCTTCCATCACGGTCTCACGCACGACCTCCTCGATCGTGGTCAATCCTTCAAAGATGCCCATGAGGCCCGACTGGCGCAGCGTCCGCATGCCGCGCTTGCGCGACTCGGCGCGCAGCACGTTCGTCGAGGCATGCTCCATGACCAGTTCCTTGACCTCGTCATCGAGCACCATGATCTCGAAGATCGCCAGGCGGCCCCGGTAGCCGGTCTGATTGCAGTATTCGCAGCCCTTGCCGCGGTAGAACGTCTTGCCCGCGATGTCCTCCGGCGAAAGCTGAAGCTCCATGAGCTGCTCTTCCGTCGGGTGATACTCCTCGCGGCAACGCACGCACACGCGCCGCACCAGCCGCTGCGCCACCACGCCTTCGAGCGTCGCCGTCACAAGGAACGGCTCGAGCCCCAGATCCAAAAGCCGCGCGATCGACGACGGCGCGTCATTGGTATGCAACGTCGAGAACACCAGGTGACCGGTCAGCGAGGCCTGCACGGCGATCTGCGCCGTCTCCAGGTCGCGCATTTCGCCCACGAGGATGATGTCCGGGTCCAGTCGCAGGAAGCTTCGCAGCGCCTTGGCGAACGTCATCCCCTGATCGACGTTGACCTGCACCTGCACCAGGCCGTCGATGTCGTATTCAACGGGGTCTTCGCAGGTGAGGATCTTCGTTTCGATGTCGTTGAGTTCGTTCAGCGCGGCGTAGAGCGTCGTCGTCTTGCCCGAACCGGTCGGCCCGGTGACGATCACGATCCCGTTGGGCTTGCCCATGAGCTGCCGGAAGCGCTCCAGATCGTCTTCGCGCAGTCCCACGCGCTCCAGATCCAGCTGCACGTTGGACCGGTCCAGCACGCGCATCACGACGCTTTCGCCGAAGATCGTCGGCAACACGCTCACACGCAGATCGACCGGCTGATCCTGCACGACCAGCTCGATGCGCCCGTCCTGCGGCATGCGCCGCTCGGAAATGTCCAGGTTCGACATGACCTTGATGCGCGACGTGATCGCCATCGACAGATGCCGCGGCGGCGGAATCATCTCGTACAGCACGCCGTCCACGCGGTATCGCATCTTGAACTCGTGCTCGAACGGCTCAAAGTGAACGTCCGACGCCTTGTCCTTGATCGCCTGAAGCAGCACGAGGTTGACGAGCCGCTTGACCATGTTGTCTTCGGCGGCGGCAATGAGCGTCTCCAGGTCGATCGACTCGCCGCGGCCTTCCAGTTCCGTCAGCGTGCCGGACATCTGGCTGATCAGCCCGGCGATCGATTCGCTGTCCTGACCGTAATGGCGGGCGATGTAGTCGTCGATCTGCTTGACGGGCGCGACGACGGTGTTGACGTTCTTGAAGCCCATGAGCAGGCGCAGGTCGTCGACCGCGCGGAAGTTGTCCGCGGACTTCATCGCGATGGTGATCGTCTTGGTCGTCTCGTCGTACTTGAGCGGAACGACGTGATACACCCGGGCGGTCTCGGCCGGCAGAAGCTCGAGCACCGACGCGGGAATTTCCAGATTGTCGAGGTTGAGCGTCTCCATGCCCGCCTGCGAGGCGAGCGCGGCGTTGACGTCCTCGGCGGTCACGTACCCGAGTTCGACCAGAAGCTGCCCGAGCGGCAGACGCTGACGCTGGCCCTGAATGCCCAGCGCTTCGTGGACCTGCTCGCGCGTGACCTTGCCCATCTTGATCAAGATGCGGCCGATCTTCCGCCCGCGCAGCTCGTCGATGCCGGGTTTGGGGGCTTTACCACCGGCGGCCGGTGCGGCCGCCTGGGGCTTGGGGGATTTGGTTTCTTCCGCCATCGGGAACTCCTTCACACGGCCGCGGCTTCGATCGGGCCTGCGCTCAGGCCCAACCGGTGGATCGTTTCCCGCCGCCCGCAGTCGGATTTCCGCGGCGCCGACCTGGGGAATTTCACCCACTCCTGGAGCGGGTCAAAATTCGCCGGGTCGGCCCCGCGAAGGTCGGTCTTCCCTGGCCGACGTCCGCTGGGGCCGCTGCCTGAGTCAAGCGCCCTCGCGTCCAACCACCTCTCCGACTTCGTGCCCGATCCGCCTTCTCGCAACTGGCGATTGGGGCGACGACCTCTCATCGGTTGGACGCTTCGCCGCTCAGGTTTCACGCGCCGCCGGCCGCAGGGGATCCGGCCGGCCACGCAAATCTCGTTCCCACCCTCTCGATTCCCACAACCCATTATTAACAGATTGCAGCCCTCACACAATACCCATTTTGACCCAAAAACAAGGTAGACATTTATTTTTCGGTTCATATATTGCCATGATATGCATTCAAAATAATAAATCGCCCGCGAACGTCGGCGCGCGGGTGATCATGTTTTACACAGTCAATTTGTCAGTTTAATCCGCCCCGCCCGCTTCTTCATCGAGCTCAGCGCGGTTGATGGTTCCGCCCGCCCGGTGGACTTTATCGACCAGCGACCCCGGCTCGCGGGCCTTGTCGATCATATCCTCCGCTGAAATCTTGCCTTCGGTATACAGCTTCCAGAGATGGTCATCGAGGAGCTGCATGCCGAACTTGCGGCCGGTCTGGATGGCGGAGTCGATATAAGTGACGGGCTTGCCTTCACGTATCAGATTGGCGATCGCGGGGGTCACAAGCATGAACTCGTACGCGGCGACCATGCCCGCCGTGTCGCAGCGCGGCATCAGGGCCTGGCTGATCACCGCCATCAGACTCGTCGAAAGCTGCACACGAATCTGCGCCTGCTGGTTCGTCGGAAAAGCGTCGATGACGCGGTTGATGGTGCCACCGGCCGAATTAGTATGAAGCGTCCCGAATACAAGGTGTCCCGTTTCCGCCGCTCGAATAGCCGCCTCAATCGTCTCAAGGTCACGCATTTCACCCACGAGGATCACATCGGGGTCCTGACGCAGGGCGCGACGCAGGGCTTCCGAAAAACTGGGGACATCCGCCCCGACTTCGCGCTGGTTGACAATGGACATTTTGTGCGGGTGGTAGTATTCGATCGGGTCCTCGACGGTGATGATGTGCCGGTCGAGGGTCTCGTTGACGTTGTTGATCATGGCGGCCAGCGAGGTCGATTTCCCGGAGCCGGTCGGCCCGGTGACGAGGAACAGACCGCGCGGCCGGCGGATCAGATCGCGGCAGATTTTGGGCAGGCCGATCTGGTCCAGCCCAAGGAGCTTATTGGGAATTTGGCGCAGGACGAGGGCGAGATTGCCGCGCTGGCGGAAGATGGCGACACGGAAGCGGGCCTTGTCGCCGAAGGCGAACCCGAAGTCGCAGCCGCCCAGTTCCTGAAGCTCCTGCTGGGAGCGTTCGGGGGAGATGGACTTCATCAGCGCGACGGTGTCATCGGGTTCGAGGATCTTGGTCTTCAGCTCGCGCAGATGGCCGTGCAGGCGGATGGTCGGGGGCTTGCCGACGGTCAGGTGGAGGTCGGAGCCCCCCTGCTTGACCATGGTTTCGAGCAGGCGGTCGATCTGGACGGTGGGACCGGTATTGGAGCCGGCTGTGGACATAGAGCCAATCCCTTCACAAACGATGATTCAAGGATTCGGATTCGATCAGGCCGCCGCCTCGCCGCCGGAAGGCGACTCGGTTTCGTCGTCCATGGTGACCAGTCCTTCGACCTGCGCCACGCGGGCGATTTCGTCAGCACTGGTGACGCCGTTGAGCACCTTGATGCGGCCGTCGGACACCAGCGTCCGCATGCCCCCCGCCACCGCCGCCGCACGAAGCTGCGATGCCGACGCCCGGGCGAACGCCAGTTCGCGCAACTGCGCGTTCATCGTCATCCATTCGTAGATGCCCTTTCGTCCGCGGTACCCCGTGTTCCCGCACGCCGGGCAGCCCACCGGGCGGCACACGTTCTTGCCTTCCATGTCCTGACGCGTGATGCCGATGAGCTTGAGGTGGAACGGATTGGGCTCCGGGTCCGGTTCCTTGCATTCCTTGCACAGCACGCGGATGAGCCGCTGCGCCATGACCGCCTGAATCGAGCTGGCCACAAGGAACGGCTTGACGCCCATGTCGATGAGTCGCGTAATCGCCGACGGCGCGTCGTTGGTATGCAGCGTCGAGAACACCAGGTGACCCGTCAACGCCGCCTGAATCGCCACGTCCGCCACGTCCTTGTCTCGAATTTCACCCACGAGGATGATGTTCGGCGCCTGACGGAGCATGGCTTTGAGAATGATCGGGAAGCTCAGGCCGATGTCCTCGCGGACCTGACACTGATTGATGCCGGCGAAGTTGTATTCGACGGGATCCTCGGCCGTGATGATCTTGCGGTCGGGTCGATTGAGCACGTCCAGCGCCGAATACAGCGTCGTCGTCTTACCCGAGCCGGTCGGCCCGGTGACGAGGAAAATACCGTTGGGGCGGCGGATGGCCTGATTAAAACGATCAAGCGTGTCCGGCTCGAAGCCGAGATTGGGCAGACCGATTTTGACCGAGTCCGGGCGCAGAATACGCATGACGATCGACTCGCCGTGATACGACGGGCAGCACGCCACGCGGAAGTCCACCTGCTTGCCGCCGATGCGCAGCTTGATGCGGCCGTCCTGCGGAATGCGGCGTTCGTCGATCTTCATGCCCGCCATGATCTTCAGGCGTGTGAGAATCGGGGCCTGCGTTCTTTTGGGGATGTTGTCACGCTGATGACACACGCCGTCGATCCGGTAGCGCAGTCGCACGCGGTCCGCCATCGGCTCGATGTGAATATCCGACGCGCGGGCGAGCACCGCTTCGCCGATCAGCCGGTGCACGAGCCGAACGATCGGCGAGTCGTCCGCCTCGTCCTTGCCGCCCGCTTCCTTGTCCTCCTGCTCTTCGAGCGTGAGCTTCTGCTCCTCGCCGCCTTCGAGCTGGAACGTCGCCGAGTCGATCGACTTGTCGCGCACTTCGTCGATGGACGACTGGATGTCCTTGACGAATCGCTCGATGTATTCCTTGATCTTGTTGCGGGCGCCGAGCGCCACGTCGATTTCGCAGTTCATGCGGAATCGCAATGTGTCCAGCAGGTCCAGATTCAACGGATCATGCACCAGCACCTTGAGCCGCCCGTTCGCTTTTTCAAGCGGCAGCACCAGGTACTTTTTCATGATGTCCTTCGGCATCAGCTCAAGGTTTTCCTTGGTGACCGCCGCCCCGGTGTCCAGGTCGATGTACTCGAGCCCGAACTGGCTGGCCAGCGCCCGCGCCACGTCGTCTTCCGACGCGTAATTGAGCTCCACGAGCACTTCGCCGATGCGTTTGCGTGAACCGGCGGCGACCTTCAGCGCCTCTTCGAGCTTCTGCTCCGTGATGATGCCCCAGCGCAACAGGTATTCGCCGATTTTCTTGCGACTTCTTGCCATATCAACTCCAGATGGGCGGGTTCTCCCGGCCTCGTCGCTGAGCCGCGCCGAAACCGTCCCCCTATTATGCGGCCAATTCGCATCACAGGCAAATCACAACGGTTAGGGCTTGCCAGCATGCCCCGCCAGCCGTACTGTAATTTCATGCATCGCCGCTTCGCCCCATCCCTCCGCCGCGCCGCCGCCTTCGCGCTTCTCGCGTCGCTGCCCGCCTGCAACACCACGCTCTCCAACCCCGGCGCGACCCGTCGCCTCAGCGCCCTGCTCGACTGGCAGGCCGACGCCAACATGAGCCGCGACTTCTACACGCAGCGCTACTATTACCAGTCCAACCCCCTCGACGAAACCGCCGACGCTCTGCATCAGGTGCACGCCGCCGCGACCGCCTCCGCCGACGCCGCCCCGTGATCGCCCCCGCTGCGGGTTTGCCCACGGTGGACTTGGCCCGCCGTGATTTCATATGATATCTGCTGCACGGATGCACACTGCGGCCGCAACGGCCCCATCGCCATGGCTGGATTCCCACGTTCGGAGGCATCCATGCGTTCGTCCCCCCTGCTCTTGCTCATCGCGCTTTACACGCTGGGCTTCTCCGTGGCGATCGTGCGCAGTGCCATTGCGGACAATGATGTGAGTCTGCCCTGGCTCGAACAGTACGACGCCGCCGCCGCCGCAAGCAAATCCACCGGCAAGCCCATCCTCGCGTTCTTCACCGGCTCCGACTGGTGCGAATGGTGCGCCAAACTCGATCAGCAAGTCTTCGAAACCGAAACCTTCAAGTCGTGGGCCGACGAGCATGTCGTCCTCCTGAAGATCGATTTCCCCCGCACGAAAAAACAGTCCGACGACCTCAAGAAGCAGAACATGCGCTTGAAGGACAAGTACGATGTGCAGGGCCTGCCCAGCGTCCTGTTCCTCGACGCCGAAGGCAAAGTCCTCGCCTCCACCGGCTACAAACCCGGCGGGGCCGACAAGTGGATCGAACACGCCGACCACCTCCTCAATAAATCCAAAAAGTAATCCCCCTTTCCCTCGGTTAGCGACGCCGCTTCTTGCCGTGAGCTTGCCGAACGGGCGGCGTGCTCTTCGCCTCGCGCACCGGCGCGCACTCCAACCCAATTTTCGCCGTCCCCGTGCGCCCCGCGTTTTCACCGCAAAATCCCTGATTTCGCCGCACAATTGCTCGCCCCCGCGCGCATATGCCGGTCCGTGCGCACCGCCGCGGCAACACCGTCATCCCTGTGCGACGCGTTTTAACGACTTACATCGACCCCCGGCGCACACCGCGCGCAGCAGCGTCATCCCCATGCGCCAAACGCGCCGCCCCCGTGCGCTTTGCGACGCAAATACACCTGATCACTTCCCACATTTTCATCTCCCGCAATATCGACCGCCCGCGTTCAAGCCGCTGCGAGGGGTGGGAATCAGAGCACGAAGCGCGAGAGATCCTCGTCCTTGATGATCGAGGCGAGGGAGCGGCGGACGTGGTCGGGGGTGATGGTCAGCTTGGTGACGCCGCGGGCGACCATGTCGGGGGCGTCGAAGTTCGTGTCCTCAAAGAGGCGTTCCATGATCGTCATCAGCCGGCGGGCGCCGATGTTCTCCATCTGCTCATTGGCCTGCGCCGCCAGCTCCGCCATCGCTTCGATCGCGCCGTCTTCGAAGACGACTTCCAGGCCCTCAGTGTTGAGCAGCGCCTGCTGCTGGCGCGTCAGTGCATTGTGCGGCTCGCGCAGGATGCGCACGAAGTCCGCCTTCGTCAGCGCGTCCAGCTCCACGCGGATCGGGAACCGCCCCTGAAGCTCGGGCATCAGGTCGCTGACGGCCGCGGAGTGAAAAGCGCCGGCGGCGATGAAGAGAATGTGATCGGTGTTGACGATGCCGTGCCGGGTCGTCACGGCCGAGCCCTCGACGATCGGCAACAGATCGCGCTGCACGCCCTGGCGCGACACGTCGGGCCCGCCTTTGCCGGAGCCCTCGGCGGTGGCGATCTTGTCGATTTCATCGAGGAAAATGATGCCCTGCTGCTCCGTGCGCGCGATCGCTTCCTCGGTGAGCTTCTCGCGGTCGATCATCGACTCGGTTTCCTGATTGAGCAGCACCTGCCGGGCTTCGGCGATGGGCATGCGGCGCGACTGGGTCTGGTCGGGGATGAGGTTCTCGAACATCTTGCTCATCTGCGGGTCCATCTGATCGAGGCCCATGTTCGAGAACATCGCCACGGGGACGGACTTGCTGTGAATCGTGACGGTGACGGGGCGGTCTTCGAGCTTGCCCGCGCGAAGCTGTTCGAGGAGCCGCGCCCGCGCCTGCTCGCGCCGCTCGACGGAGTCGTCGGTATCGACCGTGCCGCCGCCGCCGGAGCCGGCATGCACCATCATCGACCCTTTGGGCAGGAGCAGATCGAGGAGCCGCTCTTCGACGGCCGCCTCGGCTTTTTCGCGGACTTTATCGGCGAATTCGACGCGGACAAGCTGGATGCCCTGTTCGAGCAGATCGCGGATCATCGATTCGACATCGCGCCCGTGGTAGCCGACTTCGGTGAATTTGGAGGCCTCGACCTTGATGAACGGGGCGCTGGTCATCTGGGCGATGCGTCGGGCGATTTCGGTTTTGCCCACGCCGGTCGGGCCGACCATGATGATGTTTTTCGGATTGACTTCGCGCGCCGTCGCGGGGTCAAGCTGCTGTCGCCGCCAGCGATTGCGGATCGCCACGGCGACGGCGCGCTTCGCGGCGCTTTGCCCGATGATGAACCGATCGAGTTCAGCGACAATCTGCTGCGGGGTCATATTTTCCATGCGCCCATGATATGCGGGAAAAACCGGTGGAACCGACGCGCCGCAGGGACGTAGGATCAAATGGTGACATTCTCCCTGTTTCAAGAAAGGCCAGGTGCGACATGACCGTTCAAACCGAAATGGCGACGACGAGCAATGTGCTGCACGTTCACGTCAGCGGCAAGCTTACGAAGGAGGATTACGCCCAGTTCGTTCCGCGCATCGAAGCGATCATCCGCGATCACGGAGCCGTGCGGATTCTGTTCGACATGCATGACTTTCACGGATGGAACATGGCGGCGATGTGGGAGGACATGAAGTTCGGGTTCCGGCACTTCAATGACATCGAGCGCATCGCGATGGTGGGCGAGAAGGCGTGGGAGCACGGCATGGCGGCGTTCTGCAAGCCGTTCACGAAGGCGAAGGTCCGCTACTTCGACCGTTCGGAGGAACAGGCGGCGATCGCGTGGGTCGAAGCGGATTAAGTGAATCAATGACCGACTGGCGCATGTGATCCAGCGGCCTCAACCGGTCGCGCTGGGCGTCTGACAACATTCTCATATTCTCAAGAATGTGAGAATGTTGTCGATGTTCGTCACGTGGTGCTTGGTCGCTTTAGAGCGGTTTGACAAATCAAATAGCGTTCTCAACGAGCCGCGACCGTGAGGGAGCGGTCAAGGAACGCGATTGGATGCGGGCTCGACCGCTTGCTGACGCGCGCGGCTCGTTAGGATGCGTGGCGACACATTGATTCAAACCGCACTAGTAGGCGCGTTCGACTTTTGCGCCGGGGTAATACTCATCGAGGATTTGAAGCGGGTTGAAGCCGGCGCGGGCCATGCCTTCGGCGCCGTACTGGCAGAGGCCCACGCCGTGTCCGAATCCGTGGCCGTTGGCGAAGACGACTTTTTCGCCGCGGACTTCGACGTCGACGTGCGAGCTGAGGAGTCGGTCGGAGCCGGTGGGCGGGAGCTTCAGGTCGGCGTTGGCGTAGTTGCAGGCGATCCGGAAGCTTTCGCCGCGGAGCTTGTAGGCGTGACCGCGGTCATCGACGATTTCGAACTGCACGGGGCGGCCCAGTTCGTTGCGCGCGGTGGTGTTGATGTGCAGGATGTTGCCGAGCTGGCCGATGGTGAGCCCGTAGGCCTGTCCCCATGCTCCGATGCGGCGGGAGAGTTCGATGCGGTCGCGCGTGATCGGGCCCCATTCGTAGTAGCGTGAGGCGCTGCACCATGATCGGACGCGCCTGGGGGCGAGGGGGGCGAGGGGCGTGGCGGCGCCGAAGGCGTCGGCTTCGCTCTGCCCGGTGCCGCCGCACGTGCTGGAGTAGTAGGCGGTGAGGACTTGTCCGCGGTAGGTGAGGACGAGGCCCATGGTGTCGGCGACGGCCTGGGTGCAGATGGCGGTCGTGGCGGCGCCGGCGTAGGCCTGGGAGGCCTGCGTGGATTCGACGTCGTAGTATCGGCCGGGGCCGTCGTCCATCATGCGGCTGATGGCGTAGGAGCGGGCGGCGATGGCCTGGGCCAGATACGTCGCGGGGGCCCAGTGATCGTACAGTTCATGCTCGAGTACGCCCGGCAGATACGCTTCGAGGCGAACGTGGTTGATGACGTCGAAGGTATTGCCGGCCGCGCCGGGGTAGAGCCGCAGCGCGCCCGGATAGCGCGACTTGCCCACGCCCAAAGGCGAAGGCCCCAACGGATCGATCACCAGCACCGAGTTGCGCGGGAACGCGCTGACCGTGTCCCCGGCCCACTGCCCGACGCTGAGCTTGACGGTCAGCGGCGTGGAGACAAGCTGTTTGCGCGTCGGGTCGGTGAGCGGATAGACCTGAATCTTCGTCGGACTCGTGAAGGTGACGGAGTCGGCATCGCGCAAGATGCGGACGCGAATGATCGGCTCGCCGGGCAGTTTCCGCTCGGCGGTGATGACGGGGGCGGGGGCGCTGGAGGAGGATTTTTCGCAGCCGTGCAATGCGACGATGCAAAGCGCCAGCGCGACGCCCATCGCGCAGCGCATCGCTGAAACTATCGGACGCAGTGAATGAAGCGGGAGGCCCGATGCGGGCACCGGCGTGTTGTGCCGGGGCCCAGCCATCCTTGGCGCGTTCGGGCGGGTGCGAAGCATGGGGTGTCAATCGTGGGTGAAGCGGGCGGCGGATCAGTCGGCGTCGAGCGTACGGAGGCCCAGGCCCATCGACGCGAGCTTGGCCTTGATTTCGTCCAAGCTCGTCGCGCCGAAGTTCTTGATGCCCAAAAGCTCGGCCTCGGTGCGGGCGATCAGGTCGCCGATCGTGTTGATGTTCAGCAGGTCCAGCGCCTTGCGGGCACGGACGGATAGTTCCAGTTCGTCAACGGACTTGTCCAGGACGTTCATCGCCTCGTCGCCGGCGTCCTTGAGCTGCTCGTAAACTTCCTGCCGGACGGCGTGGCGCTGCTGTTCGAGGGCGGCGCCGAGGCGGAGGCCCTTGGTGGCGAGCATGGTCTTGATTTCCGAGAGCGTGGTTTCGCCGAAGTTTTTGTAGGCCATCAGCTCGGCTTCGGAGACGCGGAGGAGGTCGCCGAGCGTGCGGATGTTCATCTTCTTAAGGCAATTGCGGGCGCGGACGGAAAGCTCGAAGTCGGTGACGGGGGTTTCCAGAAGCGAGCCGTGCTTGTCGCGGAGGCGTTGCATGTCTTCGTCGTAGTACATACTGCGCGAGGCCTGCACGTCCTTCATGTAGAGCCGGGCGCGCGTGTGGTTGGGGTCGGTGTCGAGGACCATCTTGAGGCAGCGTTCGGCCTTGGCGTAGTCGCCGTTGTCTTCGTACATGACGGCGAGGTTGACGAGGGCGTTGATCGCCGCGGGGCCGGTCGCGCAGGCCTGCTCGTACAGATGCAGCGCTTCGCCGTCCTCGCCGACGAGGTCGAGGTGGTATGCGAGACGGAAGCACACATGCGGATCGTCCGGCGACGCTTCGAAAGCGCGCTCCAGATGCACGATGGTGTTCCATCGATCGAGCTGCGACTCGGCGGCGCGGGCGTGCTTGTAGTGTTCGGCGGCGGCGGGCGACGGCGATGCGGGCGAGGTCATCGACGACAGATCAGAGCTTGCGGTGGACATGTGGTAACCGACTCCATGACGGTGGGCGAATTGGCGCACCGGGTTGCATTGGCGAAGTAGACACTAAGGTTAACGCCGACAACCCCGCAAGACAAGCGGCGAGGCGGGAAGGGGCGATCTGGCGATGCGGCGATCTGGTGATGTCAGCCAACCCGTCGGCTGGTTCTGTTCACATCACCACTTCACGATATCACCCCATCGCCCCGTCACCACTTGTCACCCCGCCGCCGCGAGGGCTATAATCGGGCGTAGTGGGTTGTGCTGCGGGCATTTCTAAATTCCTGAATTTGTGGGACGGACCAACATGCAAGACGGCTCCAAATCGCGCGACGTGTGGCTGACGATCCTCTTCACGCTGCTGCTGCTGGCGGGTCTGGCGCTTTTGCTGTTGGGCGTGTACGAAGCGGTGACGGCCAAGCAGTTTGTCACGATGGGGCTGGGGCTGCTTTGCGTGGTGGTGCCCGCTTCGCTTTTCGCCCTGTCCGGCCGGGACTCGGGCAATGCGGATTTGCTGGCTCATGTCATGGAGCAGAACCGCCTCCTGCGCGCGATCAACGACCGCATGCTCATCAGCGATCAGGCCAAGCGCATCGCCTTCCGTCAGAAGGACCGCGACGCCCTGCGCGAAGCGATCATCGAAGACCTGCGGCTCGAGGACTACGACGCGGCGATGGCGCTCGTCAACGAGATGGCGGACACGTACGGATACCGCGAGGAAGCCGAGCAGTTCCGCCAGCAGATTCTGGATGTGCAGGCCAAGAAGCGCGAGGTGATGATTCAGAAGGCCATCGCGAAGATTGATGAAATCTGCGAGCGGCGGGATTGGGATCTGGCGCGGCACGAAGTGGGCCGGCTCCAGCGGATGTACCCCGATTTTCAGTCCATCCTCGAACTGCCCAACCGCGTCGAGAAGGCCCGCAACAAGCACAAGCTCGAACTGGAGCGCGAATTCCTCGAAGCGGCGGAGCGCGATGACAACGACCGCGCGATGGAGCTGCTCAAGGAACTGGACCGCTACCTGACGCCCGAAGAGGCGGCGCCGTTCCTGGAAACCGCCCGCGGCGTCGTGGGTAAGAAGCGGCAGAACCTCGGCGTGCGGTTCAAGATGGCGGTGCAGGACCGCGACTGGATCGACGGCGTCGTCGTCGGCGAACAGATCATCAAGGAGTTCCCCAACTCCATGATGGCCAAGGAAGTCCGCGAAATGCTCGACACCCTCCGCCAGCGCGCCGCCAGCCAGCGCGCCGCCATGGCCGAGGGCACCCGGGCGTAATGCATTGACCCCCCGCCCTTGAGGGCGGGGCTGGGGGCGGGTGAGGCGCATCCGTATGGGTGATGTGGCGCGCGGCGGCTCGTGTATCAGAAATGAATGTCGATACGGACGGGATGTTGGGCTGATGTGATTCACCCCCACCCAACCCTCCCCCTCAACGGGGGAGGGCTCTGACACCCTGTCTTCGTGAGAGTCCCTATCGTGGCGATCGCGCGTCTTGCTTCCGCCCGGCGACAGGCTTAAGCTTTCATCCCCGCCGAACCTGCGAAAGACGTTTTCATGAAGACGATGAAGGCACTGGTCAAGGCCAAGCGTGAGCCCGGGCTGTGGCTCGAAGAGGTGGCGATTCCCGAAGTGGGCATCAACGATGTGCTGATCCAGGTGCTGCGCACCGGCATCTGCGGCACGGATGTGCATATCTACAACTGGGACGCGTGGGCTCAGAAGACGATCCCCGTCCCGATGGTCGTCGGTCACGAATTCGTCGGACGCATCGTCGAGATCGGCTCCAACGTGCACGACTTTGAAGTCGGCGACATCGTCAGCGGCGAGGGCCACGTCGTCTGCGGTCATTGCCGCAACTGCATGGCCGGCCGGCGTCACCTCTGTGCCCACACCAAGGGCGTCGGCGTCAATCGCCCCGGCGCGTTCGCCGAGTTCCTTTCCCTGCCGCAGACGAACGTGTGGTATCACGACTCGGGCATCGATCGCGATGTGCAGTCGATCTTCGATCCGTTCGGCAATGCCGTGCACACCGCCCTGAGTTTCGATCTGCTCGGCGAAGACGTGCTCGTCACCGGCGCGGGACCGATCGGCATCATGGCCGCCGCCGTCGCCAAACATGCCGGCGCTCGCTACGTCGTCATCACCGATGTGAATCCGTATCGCCTCGACCTGGCGAAAAAGATGGGCGTGACGCTCGCCGTCGACGTGCGCTCGACGACGCTCGCCGAGGTGCAGAAGCAACTGGGCATGGCGGAGGGCTTTGACGTCGGACTCGAAATGAGCGGCAATCCGCATGCGTTCCGCGACATGATCGCCAACATGGCGCACGGCGGAAAGATCGCCATGCTCGGCATCCCCGAAAAGGAAATGCCCATCGACTGGAACGCCGTCGTCTTCAACATGCTCACCATCAAAGGCATCTACGGCCGCGAAATGTACGAGACGTGGTACAAAATGACCGTCATGCTTCAGAGCGGACTGGACATCAGCCCCGTCATCACCCACCGCTACGGCTTCGAAGATTTCCAGAAGGGCTTCGACGTCATGCGCTCGGGCATGAGCGGCAAAGTCGTGCTCACCTGGAACGAGGGATGAATATCGCGATATTGCGATGTGGTGAAATGGTGATGTGAAAAATCACCACTTCGCCATATCACCATTTCACCACTTGGATCAGCCATGTACGACAACTACAAACAACACCTCGCCGCACAGCTCGCCGACATCCGATCCGCCGGTCTCTACAAGTCCGAGCGCGTCATCACGAGCCACCAGAAAGCGCACATCGCCACGACCCAGCGCCCCGATGTGCTCAACATGTGCGCCAACAATTACCTCGGCCTCGCCGATCACCCCGCTGTCGCCGCCGCCGCGCAAAAGTCCCTCGACCAATGGGGCTACGGCCTGGCCAGCGTCCGCTTCATCTGCGGTACGCAGCAGCTTCACAAACAACTCGAAACCAAAATCACCGACTTCCTCAAGACGGAAGACACGATTCTCTACACAAGCTGTTTCGACGCCAACGGCGGGCTCTTCGAAACCCTGCTCGGCCCGGAGGACGCCATCATCTCCGATGAACTCAACCACGCCTCCATCATCGACGGCGTCCGACTCTGCAAAGCCCAGCGCTTCCGCTATCGCAACAACGATATGGCGGACCTGGAAGCCAAACTCGAAGAAGCGGCGTCCGCGCGATTCCGCATGATCGCCACCGACGGCGTGTTCTCGATGGACGGCACCATCGCGAACCTGCCCGCCATCTGCGATCTCGCCGACAAGTACGATGCGCTGGTCATGGTCGATGACTCGCACGCCGTCGGGTTCATGGGCAGGCACGGGCGCGGCACGCATGAGCATCACGATGTCATGGGCCGCATCGACGTCATCACCGGCACCTTGGGCAAAGCCCTCGGCGGCGCCAGCGGCGGGTACACCAGCGGCCGGCGCGAAATCATCGACCTGCTCCGCCAGCGCTCCCGCCCGTACCTCTTCTCCAACACCGTCGCCCCGATGATCGCCGGCGCCTCCATCGCCGCGATCGACCTATTGACCAAGTCGACGGACCTGCGCGATAAGCTCGAGTCGAACACGAAACTCTTCCGTGCCGGCATGACCGAGCGCGGCTTTGATATCGTGCCGGGCGTGCATCCGATCACGCCGATCATGTTGGGCGAGGCCACTGTCGCCGCTCAGTTCGCCGAGCGGATGCTCGCCAAGGGCGTCTACGTCGTGGGCTTCTTCTTCCCCGTCGTCCCCAAGGGCAAAGCCCGCATCCGCGTCCAGGTCTCCGCCGCCCACAGCGAAGCCGACCTGCACTTCGCGATGGACGCCTTCAGCGCCGTCAAGGCGGAGATGGATCTTTGAATCGTCCTCGTGCTCGTTCCTCGTTCTCGTTCTCGCGATTTCGAGAACGAGAACGAGGAACGAGAACGAAGGGGAACCGGTTGCGGGCAATCCCCCATGAAAAAAGTGCACCCTTTGATGGTGCGGGATCGATCCTGACGTATAATGGCTGCTCAGGTCGCAACCTGCGGTCTGATGTCGCGTGACCTTTTGCACATGTGAACCGACGCTGAAACCGCCCGAAACGAATTCGATGTCGCCGGAGATGGCTGTGCCCGCCGATGGATTGGCGCGTTTGCCCAAGCCCAGTGCCGTCGAGCTTCGCACGTATCTGTGGGTCTACGCCGTGAGTCTGATCGGGATGCACGTGCTGGCCAGCGCCGCGGCGATTCCGTGGCTTTTCAGTTGGACCGGCTTCGTCGCCTTCGCCGTGGGGATCTTCTTCTTCGGACAGGGCATCAACTTCTGCTATCACCGCCTGCTGACGCACCGCTCGCTCATCGTGCCGGCCTGGATCGAGCATTTCTGGGTGATCATCGCCCTGTGCTGCATGGAGGACACGCCCTGCAAATGGGTCACCGCCCATCGGCACCACCACAAGTTCTCCGACGAGCAGGAGGACCCGCACAGCCCGCTCGTCAATTTCTTCTGGAGCCATTTTCAATGGCTCACCTACCACAACTTCGACACGCGCACGATGACCGCCTATCACCGTTACGCCAAGGATATTCTCGCCGACCGGTTCTACATGCGGCTTGAGAAAAACCTCTGGCTCGCCCCCGGAATTTACATGATTCACGCCTTGTTGTTTTTTCTCGCCGGCGGCGTCATCGGGTACCTCGCGGATGGAACCATGCTCGAAGCGCTCCGCATGGGGTTGAGTCTCGTGGTGTGGGGCGTCCTGCTGCGGACGGTCGCGGTGTGGCACATCACCTGGTCCGTCAACTCGATCACCCATCTGTGGGGCAAGCGGCTTTACGACACTTCCGACAACAGCCGCAACAACTGGCTCGTCGGCCTCCTCGCCGCCGGCGAGGGCTGGCACAACAATCATCATCACGATCAGGCCAGCGCGTCCAATCAGCATCGCTGGTGGCAGATCGATCCGACGTACTACCACATCGTCGTCTTGAAGTGGCTCGGCCTGGCCAAGAAGGTCATCCCCCCCAAACACATCCGCCACGCCCAGGCCGCCCAGCGCCGCGCTTCCCGCTGAAGCCGCTCGCGGCTTAGCACTTCTCCATCACTACATTCACGCCGCGCGGCGCTCGCGTCCGCTGGCCGCCATGACCGTCGACGCGGCGTACTGCATCGTCACGCGCTGCCGTTCGCGGCCGCAGCCGACACCGTCGAGCGATGAGAGCGAACCGCTGTGGCGGCGCTGGCCCGCCAGGGCCGCGCTGAGAATCATCGGCTCCGCCCCGCCGCTCAACAGGCGGCAGTGAAAGTCATAGCGATACGCATGCAGCAGCGATGCGTCGAACACACCGTACTGCTCGAACGCGTCCGCCCGGTAGAAGCTCGCCGTCGCCGGAATCAGGTAGTCGCCGCCCATGACATAATTGGCCAGCGACACCGGCTCCTGCGCCTCGATGCGCTCGATCACCCGGTCCGACGCATCGATCAGCGTCGCGCCCCCGGCGATCCACGTCGGCATCCGCATCGACCGGCAGAAGTCCGCCACCCGATGCAGCGCGAACGGCAACAGCACATCATTGGCGTGTACGATCGTGACCAGCTCGCCCGTGATGTTCCTTAGCGCCCGGTTCACCGCCGCCGCCGGGCTCTCGTCCGGCACGCTCGTCCACCATTCCAACTCGTCCGCATACCGATCGATCAGCGCCAGCGACCCGTCCGCCGACCCGCCGTCCGCGATGACCAGCTCGAGGTTGTCATACCCCTGATCCAGCACGCTGCAGATCGCCCGCTCGATGAACGGCGCATGATTGAAACTCGGCATGATCACACTGATGCGGGGCTGACGCGCCATGTCGGAACTCCATACGGTAAAAGCCGCCCGATCGTCACAGGCGTTACAACCGTTATCGAAGGAATCGGAGGGCGACTTTACTTGCCGCGGCGGGACCTCGGCGCAGGCCCCATAACATCCATCGGCTCAGAACGACGACGGCTTTTTACGTGGTTTTCCATACTTCGGATCGCGCCCGGCGAAGTCGGGGCGGTTGGCGACTTTGTGATTCACCCATTCGATGACCGCGGCGTGGCCGAGACTTTCGGGGTCGTGGCGGAGGTACTGGTTCGCCACGCCGATGACACGGAAGCCCTGTTTGAGTTGGAAGCTGAGCGTCGGGTCGCCGATGTCGCCGCGCACGACCTGGAGCACATATTCCTCCGGCGTGAGTTTGTCGGCGTACTTGTGATAGTGACGGAGTCGCGCCCCGGCCCGGATGCGCAGCAATCCGAGCCGCCGGCACACTTCGCGCCGGGCCTTGTAGAGCTTCTTACCGATGCCGCGCCCCTGCATGTCGGGATCGACCATGACTTCCGCGGCATAGAGCGTATGCCCATGCTCCGGATCGTGATTGGTGAACATCCCGTGATCAGTCAGATCGACCCAGTTCGTGTGCATGTGATAGTCATCCCAGAGCACGATCAGACTCCCCGACACGCCGACGACGCGCCCGCTTGCGATGTCGATCGCCACGAACTGCCCATCGGGGAACATGCGCAAATGCGAGCTGAGCTGGTCCTTGCCCCACGGCAGAATTTCAGGGTAAACCCGCCGGCTCAGCGCGATGATGCCGTCGAAGTCGGCGTGACGTGTGTTGCGCACAATGACCGGGGCGGCCTTGGCACTCATAAACTGACGATCTCCGGGTCCGCGATGAGTTTGGCGGTGTGCACGCTGTCGTTGAGCGGCAGGACCGTGCCGCTCGTGCGACTGTGGTGAATGATCTCCATGTTCAGTTCACCGATGACCATCGTCTCCTGATTGGGCAGCCCCTCCGCCAAAATCCCGTCGCGCGAGAAGGGGAAATCGCTGGGCGTCAGAATCGACGCCTGCCCATAGTTGAGCGACACCGCCGGGACCATCGGCAGCGAGCCGACGGTCGAGGAGTGAATCACGTAAATCTGATTCTCGATGCACCGCGCCTGGGCGCAGTAGCGTACGCGCAAGAATCCCTGCCGATCGTCCGTGCAGCTTGGCACGACGAGAATGTCCACACCGAGCCGCGCCGCCGTCCGCGCGATCTCCGGGAACTCCACGTCGTAACAGATGGCGATCGCCAGTTTGCCGATCTGAGTCTCGAAAACGCGCAGCTTGTTGCGCGGCGAGACGAGCCAGTCCTCCGTCTCCCACCGCGTCATGTGCAGCTTCCCCTGCTTGGCGACATTCCCGCTCGGAGCGAAGAAGAACGATTCGTTGTACACCGCCTCGCCGCTGCCATTGTCCATGACGGGAATCGTCCCCGCGACGATGTAAATGTTGTACTGTTTGGCGAAGCCCGTCATCATCTCCACGAACTGCGGCGTGCGCTTCGAGAGCTTGCGCACATGCTGGGGCACCGGGCCTTCGATGCTTTCGAGCGTCAGCAATTGAACCGTGAAATACTCGGGGAAAACGATCAATTTGCAGTTGTAGTCGTGAGCCGTGCAGATCAGCCCCTCCACCTGATTCTTGAACTGTTCAAACGACTCGACCGGCCGAATCCAATACTGAAGCGAAGCGACGCGCAAACGATCCATGAACGACTCCCATGTTCAAGGGCTCAAGAATTGTGTCCGTCACTGCATTGTAGTCAGCGCGAAGCGCCGAGATGCCGATCGGCGAAATCCATGTACGCCTGCCAGTCGGTGGGCAGCACATCGTGTTTGCCCGGGCGGATGCGATAGCCGATGGCGTCGCCGACGATCGTGTTGACCGGCGGCATGTCATCGGCGCCGATGCCCTTGAGCCCGAAAAGCGCATACACGGGGTCGGCGTTCCGCCCGCTCAGAAACTCGCCGCGCGGGTCGGCCCAGTGGTCTTCCTCCGCGCTGCAGATCAAAACCGGCCGCGGCGCGATGAGCGCGATCAACTCATGCTGATCGATCGGCAGGGCGTCTTCGTTGTCGCTGTACTTCTTGAAATTGCCGCAGAACCAATGCGGAAACGACTTGTTGATGCGAGCGACCGTTTCACCGATGCGCCGGCGTGAGAGCGCCGCCCCGCCGCAGCCGGAGCAGTTGGAGATCACCAGCGCGAAGCGCTCATCGGACGCGCCCGCCCACAGCGCCGTCTTGCCCAGGCGCGAATGGCCCATGGCGATGATGCGATTCGCATCGATCGCTCGGTCGGTGCGCAGCACGTCGGCAATACAGCTCATACCGTATGCCCATGCCCCGATCGCGCCCCATTGACCGTCGCCCGGCCGGTTCTGCCCGGGCTTGTAGAAGATCGTGTACAGCCCCGTCGAAAAGTCGTTGGCATCCGGCACGATGTCCTTGTACCACGCCGTCGCCAGCGCATACCCCCGGTCGACGATCGCCTCGACCGGCCAGCGGTGCTCCGCCTTGGCGCGCGTCGCCTCGTCCGCATCGCGCGGCGTCTTGAGAATTGCCGGGTCATCGCAAATCGTGTGATTCCCCTGAAAATTCAGGGCCACGAACGCCGGCACGGGGCCCGACGCCTTGTTCGGCAGATACATCAGCACATCGACATGCGGCTCGTCGCCGTCGGAGAAAAACACGCGCACCTGCCGCCGCGTCGCCTTGCCGCTCAGCGCCGCCTTGTCCTCCTCGAGCACCTGCGTGCGCAGATGATCGGGGCGCGGAAAGGAATGACCGTACATCTGATCGGCGAAGAGTTCGAACACCTCCGCCCGCCGCTTGCCGCGCCACATGGCGGCGTCGGTGACTTTCGTCCCGTCCGCCATCGTCAGCGCCTCGGGCAGCGTGTACGGCGGAATCTTCGATTCGTCATAGTTGACGTCATCCGGCCCGGCGAAGGCGAGCGCGACGAGAAGAAGAACGAGTAAGGCGGGCAGAAGGTGTTGCATGGGTGTCATCCTGATGAGAGGAAAAGCACGCCGCCCGTTCGACGCGCTCACGGCAAGGTGCGGCGTCGCTAAACGGGGTCCGTCGGCGGCGGTTACGGGGGTGGAAGCAGGTGTTCATTCGTCAACGGTTCCGGCAGATCATCGAGCGTCACCGCGCGCTCAATCGTGTACGGCCCGATGGCCGTGCGACGCAGCGCGGTCAGATGTCCGCCCGTGTAAAGCGTATCGCCGATCTGCCTTGCGAGCGAACGGATGTACGTCCCGCGCCCGCAGGTGATGATCAGCGTGAGCCGCGGCCAGTCGTAGTCGACAAGTTCGATCCGATCGATCCGCACCGGCCGGGGCGCGAGCTGCACTTCCTCGCCGCGCCGGGCCATCTTGTACGCCCGCTGCCCGTCGATCTTGATCGCCGAGTAAGCCGGGGGCGTCTGGTCGATCGTCCCCGTCAGTGCATCGAGCGCCGCCCGCACCGCATCGCGATCCGGCGGCGTGTCAACGCGGACTTCCTCCCGTTCGCCTTCCGCATCGTCCGTGTTCGTGAACGCCGACAGGTCGATCGTCGTTTCGTACACCTTCGTGAGCCCCATGAGCCGCTCGACCGCCCGGGTCGCGTCGCCGAGGCAGCAGATCAAGACGCCCGTCGCCAAAGGGTCCAGCGTCCCGGCATGACCCGTCTTGCAATGCCCCCCCGCCCGACGCACACGCCGCACCACCGCCATCGAACTGGCCCCCACCGGCTTGTCGATCACGATTAAACCATGCAGATCATGCGTTCGATATTTCAATCGTCGCTCCTTTACATCCCGATTGTATGGCATACCATATCGGTCCACGATCCCCCCGATCGCCCCAGCCGGCCAACCCCCCGGAGCGGTGTCCGAGTGGCTGAAGGAACACGACTGGAAATCGTGTGTACGGGTAACCGTACCGTGGGTTCGAATCCCACCCGCTCCGCTTGTAAACCCCGTCATCATGGCGGGGTTTTTTTATTCGATGAGCGTGCACCGTACGACCATTAACGCGGGTGAGGTTCGACGCCGCAGGCACCACCCCTGCCTACCATGACGCATCATGGTGTGCAGCAGGTCATTACGCCGCCCCGACCCCTCCGCCACTTTCTCCGGCTCCCCCGGCTCCTCCGACGTCGTCACCGACTTCCCCTACTTCTCCACCGGCGACCAGAACCAGGTCGCCGAGGAACGCGACAAAGAAGGCAACCCCGCCCGACAGTACGTCTGGGGCGATTCCGGGGGCTACATCGACGAACTCATTCAGCAGCGCGACTATCCCGACGCCGAAGACCTCGACATCTACGACGACTATTATCAGCTCGCCGACCTGCACTACCGCTCCGTCGCCCTGACCTGCTCCGCCGGCTGCCTCGTCGAAGCCTACGACACCGACGCCTACGGCCAGACCCAGCTCTTCTACGACCTCGCCGGCAACTGCCGCAAATACCTCCCCCTCTGCCCCTACATCTACACCGGCCGCCGCTACGACCCCGAAACCGCCCTCCGCGGCGAAGACCCCCGCCCCGCCCTCTACTACTACCGCGCCCGATACTACCACCCCACCCTCGGAACCTTCATCAGCCGTGATCCGAGGGGGTATACCTCGGGGATGGGGTTGTATGGGTACACAGGCGGAAATCCACTGATTTACACTGATCCACGTGGTAAGGAACGTGATCCTTGGATAGCACACCTTCAACATGAAGCAAACTCATCAGGACCCGGAGCTGCGGCTGCTTACGATGCTCTGAAACTGGAGGCAACAGATATTGGATCAGTGTGGAACACGGATATATCACATTACTCAACTCTCTATGCTAAGGGCGGATTGCCACATCTGGTTCCGGGCGAGCCCGCCTTTATAACTGATCCGAAAACTGGGTACCTTCTTCCAAATCCCGAATACAGAGGTGCACATGCCTATGCTGGTGAAATCCCGAGACTTACCGCGATTTTTGGAATGATGCCCCAGGTACTTTGGAGCAGTTCCATGCACGAGAGTCGAATTGCCACAGACTTCAATCAACCTTTATTTGCAGGTTTATATGACAATCGTACAAATCATATTGCCAAAGCACTCGCCTTACAAATTGAAGGGATGACGAACGCGCTCGGGCTTGTCTCCTTGCTCTCTCTCGCCGCTGAAGGGATCGCCGTGGGGTGGGAGGCGTTACGCATCCCTGCGGTTGGAGGTCAAGAATTGGGTTTAGGACTTCCATTTGTTGTGACAAAGCATGAATTAATTGTCCAAGAAATGTTTTTGCCCTGTGATGCTCCGGTGGGGTTGAGAACCGCAATTCAACGTGGCGCCGTAGTATGGCGAGCGGGTTCTTATGGATTTACTGTAGAAGGTGCCGCAGGACAACATTGGGGTCTTAGGTGCCCGATTGAGCCTGGATTCTTGAAGGGCTATGGCGCTGCGACGGATCGAATTGATTGGATACTTGCCGGAAGAGTACGCCCGAATGCGCCGTTTGTTATTCGTCGAGCGCCACCAATTGGTGGCAATACGGGTGGCGAATTCGAAGTAGTAACAGAAGAGTATGGAGTCGAGCCTTTTTATCGATTACGAGTGCCCCGTCCGGGTGAATAATGATTGGAATTGCATCATGAGAATCGTAGATTTTTCAAATTCCGAGAATCAATTGTACAAAATTGTATTGGATATTCGTCAAATTGCGATAAACGACGAAGTCCTAGAGATTTCTAAGGCGATTGACAACATTGTCGATAATGATCAAGCTACCATTTTTGACAAGATAACTTCTGCATATATCTATTTGCGAGAGGCGCCGGTTTCTTCGCTAACAAGGCTTTCCTCCCAACTGCAATATGCAATTAAAAAATATCTATACCAGACAACCGAATACTACAGGTATCGCCTCGCAAATGAGAAACGCGATGATGGATACAACTCCATCTTCCCTGAGGAGTTGAAATAAAAACAGAAATAACCTGAAGAACCGAGTCTCGACAATCATTATACTTTAGCAATATATCGAGAGTCATCACTGATTTTGACACAAATACATGAGCTTACCCAACCCCAACCAACTCCTCCTCGGCTTCACGGCGGGTTACGACAAGGCGTCGAACCGGCTGTTTGAGCGGCATCTGCATAATCCGCTCTTCAGCCATCTGTATCCGGCCGATCAGTACGATTCGGCCAACCGCCTGCTCGAAGTGAAGCGCGGCAAGCTCGACCCCGGCATGTCGCCGCCTTCGACGATCACCATCCCCACCGGCGACGAAATCAAGCTCCGCGGGGCCGACACGTCGCGCAGCTACAACCTCGACCTCGTCGGCAACTGGACCGACACCGAGCGAAGTAGGGTGGGTCAAGCGCAGCGGACCCGCCACGCGAGGCGTAGAATGATTCGATGCCCGAATATCGTCGTTGGCGACAGGTCGGCGGAACTTACTTTTTCACCGTCAATCTCAA
>WGMD01000035.1 GCA_016125255.1 Planctomycetota bacterium
AACCCCGGCGTGAGGGCACGCCGGCTCCGACTCCCTGCGCAAATAGTTCATCTTCCGCCTTGCGCAGCAAATCCGAGCCGGGCCGCCCTCGGCCCGGGGCCTTTGAAACTGGAGCGGTTTCAATCAACACATCGTCGCGCCCTACGAGCCGCGCGCGTCAGCAAGCGGTCGAGCCCGCGTCCAATATGATTCCTTGACCGCTCCCTCACGGTCGCGGCTCGTGGGGAACGCGATTTGATTTGTAAAACTGCGACGACCTCACATCCCGCGGCGGGTCATGTTCGCCGTCACGTTGTCGTGGCCGGGGACGATCCAGTCGGCGATTTCGATGACGTCCTTGAAGCTTTCGTTGGCTTGTTCGAGGTCGTAGGCGCCCGGAAGAATCTTGCCCTGCTCGAGGTGTTCGATGGTCGGGATCGCGTCGGAGGCGAAGACGACGGTGGCGGTGGGGAAGGCCAGGAGGAGCCCGCAGTTGCCGGGGGTGTAGCCGGGGAGGGGGAAGAGGTCGACGTGCGGGGCGATCGAATCGGGGGCGGGCTTGCAGCGCTTCAATAGCGCGATTTCCTGTTTCAATCGTTCGTGCATGGCGGGGTCGGCGTCGCGCTCGAATTGTTCGACGAGCTTGGCGCCGACGGCTTCGCGCTCCTGCTCGGCGATGAACCAGTTGGCATGCATCAGGCCCGGCAGCGCCCGGCGATGGGCGGGTCGGAAATTCGTCAGGAACACATCGGTGACCTGCGCCAGTTTCAGTCCGCTGCGTTCATGCAGTCGGGCATCGAGCACCTCGGCGGGGAGGGCGGGGTCGACGAGGATGATCTGATCGCCGGAGCGGACGAGCGTCGTCGTCGCATGCGCGGTGCGCAGGCCGGGCGGTTCGTTCCAGAGGGGATGAGACGAGAGGGCGCCGATGCTGATGATGCGGTAGTCCATGAACTGATCACTCGTTGATGAACCACCAAGGCACCAAGGACACCAAGGGGATTCGATTCGTGTTTTTGATCAATAATTTTTTTGGTGACCTTGGTGCCTTGGTGGTTGAATCTCTGATGCCGGCAATCATTGCTGAAGCGCATCGGAGGAGCGGGCGAGTTGGCGGAGGCGGTCGAGGCGTTTTTTCATTTCGCGGATGACGGGGGCGGGGAGGAGCCGGTTGAGTCGGTCGATGTCGCCTCCGGCGGCGATCTGTTTGATGAGACTGGAGCTGGTGAATCCGAAGGCCTCGCCGGACATGATGAAGACGGTTTCGATGTCGGCGATGGCGCGGTTGGCGGTGGCGAGTTGGAATTCGAAGGCCAGGTCGGTGGCGTTGCGGAGTCCGCGGAGCATGACGTTGGCGCCGCGTTTTTTGGCGAAGTCGACGGTCAGGCCGGTGTAGACTTCGACGGACACGTCGAGCTTTTCGTCGTCGGCGATCTCGGCAATGATCGCGCGTCGGTCTTCGGGGGAGAACAGGTCGGCCTTGGCGGGGTTGGTGCCGATGGCGACGACCAGTTCGTCAAAGAGGCCCTGCGCCCGGCGGATGATGTCCAGATGCCCGTTGGTGACGGGGTCGAAAGTGCCGGGAAAGAGGGCGATTTTGCGTTGCGATCGTTGCATGGGGCCCATTGTAGCGGGGCGCGCGACAGGCGTCACGATCGGCGGATCGCGCCCGGCGATGCGACATGCGGAAAATTCAGATAACCACCAAGACACCAAGGGCGCCAAGGGGAATACAGGGCTTTTTATTCAACATCGCGTTCCTGGGTGACCTTGGAACGTGTGCGAGAAGACAATTGATCGACGAGCCGCGACCGTCAGAGAGCGGTCGAAGCAGGCAACAATGAGCGGCGCCTTGACCGCTCCCTGACGGTCGCGGCTCGTTAAGCTTCGCCTTCTCACACACGTTCTTGGTGTCTTGGTCATTGCGTTTTTCAGATGCGACAAATTGTTTTGCCTCGGCGGGATTTGAATTGCATAGTTGCAGTGTCACGACGATACCGAGTCACGGAGGCAAAAAAGCAAAAGCGAAACAGACCTTGTTGTGTTGATCCAGGGTTTCGGGTCGGCGAGCCGCCCTTTTCCACCTGCCGCCCATCACCCAAACGTCGGCGACCCTCGCGTCGCCCGGCGACCTGACCTTGCCCTGGATCTGGCCCCGCACCGGATTGCCTCCCCGGGCGGGGCTGTTTTTTTGAGTGCGGAACGGGGAGTGCGGAATGCGGCGTTGAAAGCCGTTTCGCGACGCCGTTTTTACCGTGAGCCCACCGAACGGGCGGCGTGCGTCCTCTGCGCTTCGCCAGATCACCGATTCCCTCTACAATGCGCTCATGCCCATCGTGCGTCTCAGTCCGTTGCTCGTCAATCAGATCGCGGCGGGGGAAGTCATTGAGCGGCCCGCATCGGTGGTCAAGGAACTCGTCGAGAACAGCATCGACGCGGGGGCGATGCGCATCGACGTCGCCGTCGAAGACGGCGGGCGGGAACTGATCCGCATCGCGGATGACGGGTGCGGCATCGGGGCGGATCAGCTTGAGCTGGCGCTGGAGCCCCATGCCACGAGCAAGATCGCCAGCGCGGACGATCTGGCGGCGATCAGGACCAAGGGCTTCCGCGGCGAAGCGCTGGCGTCGATCCAGTCGATCAGCCGGCTGAGGTTGACGAGCCGATCGCGCGATGCGGAGGCGGGCGCGATGATCGAGGCGAGCGGGGATGAGCGGTCGGCGGTGAAGCCCGTCGGATGCGCCCCCGGGACGGTGATCGAAGTGCGCAATCTGTTTTTCAATACGCCGGCCCGGCGGAAGTTCATGCGGGCCGGTTCGACGGAGTTCACGCACATCGGCGACACGCTGCGGCGCGTCGCCATGGCGCACCCGGCCGTGGGCTTCACGCTTTGGCACAACGACCGCACATCGCTCGATCTGCCGCCGGGTCAGACGCCGGCGCAGCGGTGCATCGCGCTGCTGGGTGAGGATGTGGCGGAGGCGCTGCTCGAGTTCTCCTCCAACGAGCGGGGCGTGAAACTCTGGGGCCTGGCCGGTCTGCCTTCACTGGCGCGGGCGACGGCGAAGTTTCAATATGTCTACGTCAATGCGCGGCCGATCCGCGACCGCAACGTGATGCACGCCCTCAAGGAAGCGTACCGCGGGCTCATCGAGCCGTCGCTTCAACCGACCGCGGCGCTGTTCATCACGCTCGATCCGACGGCGGTCGATGTGAACGTGCACCCGACGAAGTCGGAGGTGCGCTTCGCTGACGCCAATGCGGTGCACGGGCAGGTGCTCGCGACGCTGCGGCAGCGATTGCTGGCGACGGATTTGACGCCGAGCGTGAATCATTTCAATCGTCGCCCGCCGCTTGCGATCGCCACGCGGGGGATGACCTTCGGCGGGATGCCGGGCGCGGACGACCCCGCCGCCCCGCCGCCGGCGAGCGAAGCGATCAACACCACCGACGATTTCGTGGACTACTTCCGCCGCATGGACCCGCGGCAGAAGGGCTTCGTCTATCAGCAGGTTCGGGCGGAGATGGCCGAGTCGTCGCCGGCGTCGGTCGATGATGAGGCCCCGCGACTCACCGAGCCGATCAAGCCGGCTTCGCAGTCGATCTTGCAGGTTCACAATGCGTACATCGTCACGCAGGACGAGCACGGGATCGTCATCATCGATCAGCACGCGCTGCACGAACGGATGATGTTCGAATCGCTGTACGAGCGGATCTGCAAGCACGGGGCGCTGGAAAGCCAGCGGTTGATCACGCCGGTCGTGCTCAGTGCGACGCCCTCGCGGATGGACACGCTCGAACGTCTTGGTCCGCTGCTTGAGAAGATCGGCATCGAGGCGTCGCCGCTCGGGCCGGGCACGATCGGAATTCACGCCTTCGCATCGCTGCTGTTTGACCGCAATGTCGATCCGGTGGAGTTCATGACGATGCTGCTCGATCGCGCGGAGGAGGAGCGGTTCGCGCCGAGCGACGAGGCGGCGTTGCATGAGGTATTGGACATGATGAGTTGCAAGGCGGCGGTGAAGGCGGGGGACGCGCTTGGGCCGGAGGAATTGAGTGCGCTTTTGGATCGTCGCTCGCAGATCGAGCGGTCGGCGAGTTGTCCGCACGGTCGGCCGACGACGGTGCGGCTGACGCTGCGGGATCTGGAAAAGCATTTCAAGCGAAGCTGATCAGGCGGCTTTGGCCCAGGGTTCATCGAAGGACAGGCCCCATCGGCGCTGACAGACGCGGCGCCATTTGGGCCGATGCACGCTGCTCATGGCTTGGAGCATGGCGTCGACGGATGCGGCGATGCGCGTCATCGCCGGCCGATCCAGCGGCGAGGCGCCGAGCCGGCGCACCGCCTGATCGAACCGGCCGGCGGTCAGATCGAGGGCGATCTGCACATCGAGCAGATCGCGCGTGTCGGGCTTGCGGGCCAGGACCACATCGAGCAGGGCGTGCGCGGCGGCGAGATGGCGGCGCTCGATGAGCCCGCGCAGTCGCCGGCGCGCCGCGGCGAGGTAACCGGCGTTGAGCCGCAGGGCGCGATCGAGACTGGCGTCGGCGACGCCTTCCTGGCCGAGGGCGGACTGGCAGACGGCAAAGTGGTAATGCAGGTCGGCGTGATCGGGTCGATCGGCGGCGGCGCGCTGGAGCGTATCGGAAGCGTCGCGGAGGAGCGCCTCCAAGGCGTCGAGCCGCTCGCTCGTGTCGTGATTGTCACGCATGTCGCGCAGCAGTCGGCCGGGCACGGACTCGCGCCATGCCTCCGCCAGCAGCCGCACGCGTTCGCCCGGTTTCGTCCAGGCGCGGAGCCGCTCGAGCATCCGATCGGCGAAGCGATGACGTCCGACGCCGGCGGCGCTCATGATCAACCCCGCCGCGGCGCGGGCGCGTTCGCCCGACTCGTCGCGCTCAAGCAGGCGGCGCCAGAGCGGGACGGCCTTCTCGAGGCGCCCGCAGCGCGTGTGCTGCTGCGCGAGCTCGAAGGGCGCGCTCGGCTCGTCGGGCTCGGCGTCGATCGCCTGCTGGAAATACGATTTCGCCGCCGCATCGTCGCCGATTTCGACGGCCAGCTCGCCCGCTTCTCGCGCGATGCCCGCGGCGTCGTGCGACTCGGCGAGCAGCTTGCGGTAAAGCGCCATGGCGTCGGCGAAACGGCCTGCGCGGCGGTGGAGCCGGGCGAGGCGCAGCGTGTGTGTGAGCGTGTCGAAGTGCATCGCCTCGGCGAACGCCGCGATCTTGTCGTACGCCTCGATCGCCGCCGCCGGTTCGCCCGCCGCTTCGTGCGCCTCGGCGACAAGCCGCCACGTCGCCGCGTCCTCGCCGTGCCGGGCCATCAGCTCGCGCAACTGAGCGGCGGCGCGGCTGGCGTCGTCGGCTTCGATCTGAAGCGCGGCGAGTTTGCGGGCGATGTGTCGATCGGATGCGTTGAGCTTCGTCGCTTCCAGGAGCCAGCGCCGGGCCGCCACCGCGTTGCCCTGCCGCAGCCACGCCGTCGCGCGCAGCGTCAGGCGCTCGGCGAGCAGGGCATCGGGTGTGTTGCGTTTCGTGTCCGCCGCGTCGTACCAGTCCGCCGCGTTGAGCGCCGCCAAAGCCGCGCCCGATTCGCCCGTCGCCAACAGCGCCTCCGCATGCACCGTGCGCGCCCATGCATCGCCCGGGTCGATCTGCACCGCCGCCGCCGCGCGCTTGGCCGCTCCCGCCGCATCGCCCGCTTCGAGCAGACGCCGCGCCGCATCGGTCACCTTCGCACATCGTTCGCGCCGTTCGATGCTCATGCCGCCAGCTCGCTTTCCGCACGCTGCGCCAACTGATTGTCCGGCTCCCGTTCGTGCCATTGCCTGGCCAGCCGCCGGGCCTGCTCCTTCATGCCCAGACGCCCGTAACGACGGATCAATGCGTAACGCACATCCGCGTACTCCGGCCTGGCCGTCGCCGCATTCCGCAACGCCGCCAGCGCCCGCGGGCCCTGCGCATCGTCCTCGCAAACATCCTCCAGCCGATCGATCAACAGCGCCAATGTCGCCGAGTACGGCTCCTCGCGCAGCCCCCGGCGCGCCCAGCGGCGCGCATCATCAAAATCCCCCGCCGCTTCCGACAACATCGCCAGCGCCTCGATCCCGACCATCGGCTCCGGCAAATCGTCCACGACACGCACCAGCGCCCTTCGCAATAGCTCCATCCGCCCCGCCGCCGGCTCGATCTTCTGCGCCGCCGCCAGCGAGCCGATCACCTGCGGCTTGCGCAAAAGCTCATGCGCCAACTGCTCGATCATCTCCTGCGGCGCTTCCGTCCGCGCCAGCCGCGGACCCATCTCCATCATGTTCAGCCACCGCCCCACTTCCTCATCCCGCGCGAACACATGCGCCAGATACCCCGCCGCCCGACGCGTCGCCTGCGGCAGGTCCTCCGCCACATCAATGACGACGAGCATCTGACACGTCAGCGCGTCCGCCCCGTCCTTGAGGTTGCGATGAAGCGCCCGCCGCGCCGCTTCGACGTCCCCGTCGCGCAGCTCCAGCCACGCCAGCAGTGCCCGCCCCTCCGACGGGCACTGCTTGCAGCGCGACCATTGACGCAGATCCAACCGGGCCGCGTCGACCTGACCCGACTGGCACATCGCCAGCGCCGTCAGCAGACGCCGACGCTCCTTGTCGCCCGGTGAAAGTTCAAGAATGCGGATGGCCTCCGGCGCCTGTCCCTGCGCCAGCTTCACGTGAGCCGCCAGCTCCCACAGCCGCCCATGCTCCACATCGTGCGCCAATCCGCTGTCAATCGCCCGCTCCGCCCCGGCGACGTCCCCGGCCTCGATGGCCCGCTGGGCCGCCGACGCCGCTTCCGTCGCGCAAAGATACCGCCGCGCCTGCTCACGCCCGCGCGGCGAATCACCGGCCGCCTCCGTGCGACCGGCTCCAAAAATTCTCTGCCACCACCGCGTGCGACCCATGTGTCGCCTCCTGTGTGATACCGTCCCTATCGGTTGTAACGATTAACAGGTTGAGGAAGACCCGCCGGTGATCCGATGGAAATCCCGCGGAATGTATCGTCCGTCCAATAAAAGGGGGTTCACCTGTCACCCGCCCGCATAAGGTATATTGGCGTCCGGCATGTCGGGTCGTTCGTGAGCATCTTTCGATAAGGCCGCCGATGCGAACCGCCTCGCAAAATGCAACCTTCATCAGTCCGCCGTTTGATGACGATCCGTATGAGCCGCCGGGGCAGAAGCTCGCCTCACACCTGGCCAACTCGCTCGGGACACTTGAGTCGATCTGCCAACCAGTTTCACCCGTTGAAAACTGGCGTGACGCCGGGTGGTCAATCGAATTCAAATGGAATGACGCTGACTTACTTCTGGTCGTGGCGGGGACCGGCGAAATCAATCGGTGGGGTGTGCAGATCGCCGATGCCAACCCACCGGGACTATTCAGTCGTCTGTTCGGCAAGCGTGCGTCGGATCATTCGATGGAGGTATGGACGGTCGCGCGATTCGTCAACGCGCATCTCGATGCGATGGGCTGCTCCATGATCCGCTGGCGCATCGACGGTTACCCGGATGAGACCTTCGGCGAACCAACGCCGCCCGAACCCAAGCGTTCCAGCGGCTCATGACACAAACTCATGCAAGCAATCCGTGATAGCATGCGTTGGGGTTGTGTGGCTCAATTCATGCACTTTTACCGGAGATTCTCGATGCGAATGATGTTTGTCGTCGTCGCGTGCGTGTCGGCGGGTTGGCTTGTATCGCCGGCGGCGCGGGCGGAGCAGGTCGAGGTGTTCATTCTGGCGGGGCAGTCGAACATGGACGGGCGGGGGCACGCCAAGGATCTGGACGCGGCGGCGAAGGGGCCGGTCAAGGATGTGGAGATCTGGTATGTGAACCCGCAGGCCCGCAGCAACGGGTTCGAGCCGCTGGCGACGGGCTTCGCGATCGCGCCGGGATACAAGGGCAAAGTGCCTTCGGATCGCTTCGGGCCGGAGCTGGGGTTCGGTCAGGCGATGGCGGAGAAATTGCCGGGCAAACACATCGTCATCATCAAGTGCTCCAAGGGCGGCACGAGCATCGCCAAGGACTGGAACCCGCAGACCGGCCCGCTGTACCCGCTGCTGCTCAAAACCGTGCGCGAAGCGCTCGACGCCCTCGACAAACGCGGCGACACGTACACGGTCCACGCCCTGTGCTGGCATCAGGGCGAGTCCGATGCGCATGACACCGCGCAGGAATACCAGGACCGGCTCACGAACTTCATGACCCGCGTGCGCGAGGGATTGAAGATGCCCGACCTGCCGATCATCATCGGTGCGGTGTACGACAATCAGAAGCGCGACGGCGTCCGGGCCGGACAGAAGGCGTTCACGGAAGCCGACAAGCACGCCGCGCTGGTCACGGTCGAAGGATTGAAAACCGCCGACGGCGGAACGCACTTCGACTCGCCGAGCGTGATCGAACTGGGCCGGCGATTGGCGCAGGCGGCGATGGCGATGAGCAAGTGAACCTTCGCGGCGCGTGCCGTTTCGATCAGGCGCGGCGTCGGCGGCGCATCAGGCCGGTGACGCCCAGCAGAACGATCGCGGCGCTGGTCGGCTCGGGGACGAGGATGTTGGGCGTCGCTTCGGCCCAGGTCGAGGCGATGCGAAGTTCGTCCATGATGATGGACTGACCGGCCGCGGTGACGCGGTTGCGGAAGAAGATGTCTTCGAGGGTCCATGACGCATTGGACCCGACGTAGAAGTTTCCGCCGTCGATCACGGCGACGGGCGTGTTGAGTCCTTCGCTGGTGAGTTTGGGGTCGAGGTAGAGATCGATTTCGTCGGAGCTGGTGCCGTCGTTGATGAGCTTGGCGACGAGGAAGTTGGTCTTCGTTGGATCGACGGTGATGGAGGTGTTGGTGTTCATGCCGCTGCCGGTGCCCGTGCCGGTCACGAAGGGGTGACCACTGGCGTCGATGCCGAAGTTGAAGCGGCGTTCGGACGAACCGTCGGTGCTTGCGGAGCGGACGGTCAGACTGGCGCCGCTGGCGACCTTGGCGATCATGCTGATGAAGAGGGTGTCGGGGAGGGAGTTGCCGATCGCCAGCGAGCGGGCCATGTCCTTGTCGTCGGCACTGGACCCGCTGGATCGGAACAGATCGAGCTGGCCGGTCGAGGTGACAAGCTGGTGCATGCCGGTGGAGTCGATGTAGGTGAGCTGGGTGCTTTCGTTGCGGTAGTAGATGTTGGCGGCGAAGGCGGAGGTGCTGTTCCAGGCCGCGGCGGCGAAGCCGGTCGTGGTGGGGCTCTGGCCTTGAATGGAGTCGCCGGAGAAACCGGTGCCGGTCTGATACTGGCCGGCGGCGGTGTTGGGCGTGGCTCCGCCGGCGATGAATCCGTCATAGGCAAGCAGGGCTGCGGAAGCCGGGCGGGCGAACAAACCCGCCATCGCGCCGATCAAAGCCGCGGCGATGACAAAACGTCCCATACGTTGATGATTCCCATTCATTTGTGCTTCTCCGTAAACCTGCGATGTGTCAGCAAACTCGTCCCACGCGGACCGAAATCCGCCGCCTCATGTCATCAGAAAACCGACTATAACCCATGCCGATCGGAGCGCCAACGGAAAATCGAGAAATCATCCTGACCCCCGGCGCGTGCGTCCATTGGACCGCCCGCTTGACAATCCCAAACAAAATGCTAACTTATGGTGGCCGGACGCGCGGCGTGCGCCATGGGCTGGTGCGGCGCGGCGGCATTCTTGATGGGAGCGTGCAATATGTCAGCGAAACAGATCGACCCGAAGGTGACGGCGGTGGGGCGGCGGCTCGTCGAGCTATGCGCGGCGGGGAAGCATCGGGAGGCGATGGAGGAGCTTTACGCCGACAACATCGTCAGCGTCGAGGCCTGCGCCGGGCCGGACATGCCCGCGGAGACGCGCGGCAAGGACGGCGTGCGCGGCAAGCATGACTGGTGGGAATCGAACACGATCACGCACGGCGGCACGGCCAAGGGGCCGTTCGTGCATGGCGACCGATTCATGGTGCTGTTCGGCATGGACGTGACCATGAAGCCGACGGGCCAGCGCATGCAGGCGGAGGAGATCGGGCTTTACACGGTCCAAGACGACAAGATCGTCCGCGAGGAGTTCTTCTACGTTCCGCCGCCGGCCGGCGCGTGATCGACCGCGGGGCGGCGCGGGAAGTTTGGCGGCGAGGCACTACACTGTGGCTTCATGCCCACGATCAAGGACAATGCGGTGTGCCTGCGGCTGATGGACTGGTCCGAGACGAGCCAGATCGTCGTGCTCATGACCGAGAGCCACGGGAAGATTTCCGCGGTGGCCAAGGGCGCCAAGCGGACGAACGCGTCGACGCTCGCCAAATTCAGCGGCGGGGTCGAGTTGCTCACCACCGGCGAGGCGGTGCTCATCGTCAAGCCGCAGTCGGACCTGGCGAATCTGATCGAGTGGAACCTCGTCGAGGCGCACTGGCATCTGCGCCGCTCGTACGCGAGCTATCAGCTTGCGATGTACGCGGCGGACCTGGTCCATCATGTGGTGCAGGATCATGACCCGCACCCGGGGACGTATGCGGCGCTGGCGGGGTTTTTGGAGGCGTTGAAAAATGCTCAGCCGCAAGCGGCTTTGATGAAGTTTCAATGGGCGGTGATTGACGACATGGGGTATCGGCCGGTGCTTGATCACGATGCGCAGACGGGGGAGGTGTTCGACGATGCGGCGGGGACGCTGGCGTTCAGCGCCTCGGCGGGCGGGCTCGTCGCCGACACGGGGGCGGCGGACCGGTGGCGCGTGCGTCGGCAGACGGTGGATCTGTTGCGCGATGAGGCCGGGGGGCGGGGGATCGAGGCGTATGACGACCCGTCCATTCGCCGGGCGAATCGGCTGCTTTGCGTGTATCTGCGGGCGATACTTGATAAGGAACTGGCGACGATGAGCGCGGTGCTCGGCGAGGAATAGGGCGCGTGATCAGCGAAGAAGCACGCGGCAAGCGGCGTCGCTAAACGGGGAAACGGAAACAGAGAAATCAGCGGGTGGGGGTGCGGCGTTTGTCGTCGGCGCGGAGGGTTTCGGCGTGACGCCCGTTGGGGGCGCTGACGAGATGACGGGTGAACTGGACCAGTTCCTGCACCGCCGCGTCGGCGCCGAACGTCGCCTCGGCTTCTTCGAGCGCGGCGCCGATGTTGCCGTTCTTGTCGCGCGCCTTGCGTCCCCAGAGCAGGAGAAAGCAGCGCTTGAGGTGATCGATCGTGTCGGGTTCGAACTTGTGGCGCGTCAGACCGATCGTGTTCACGCCGCGCACCGCAGCGGGATGCCCGTCGGTGCACATGAACGGCGGGCAGTCGCGGACGACGCCGGAGAGCCCGCCGATGAAGGCGTAGCGGCCGATGGTGACGTAATGACTGACGCCCGCGCCGCCGGCGATGACGGCGTGGTCCTCCACGACGATGTGGCCGGCGAGCATGACGTTGTTGGACAGAATCGTGTGGTCGCCGATGATGCAGTCATGGGCGATGTGGGCGCCGACCATGATGAAGTTGTGCGAGCCGATCGCGGTGCGGTTGCCGCCGTTGCGCGTGCCGGTGTGAGCGGTGACGTTTTCGCGGATGTCGTTGCAATCGCCGATGTCGAGCGTGGCGTCCTCGCCGCGGAACTTGAGGTCCTGCGGGTTGTTGCCGAGGCAGACGTGATGGCCGATGCGGTTGTGCGATCCGATCGTCGTGCGTCCTTCGATGACGCAGTGCGAACCGAGCGACGTGCCGGCGTGGATGGTGACCTTGGGTCCGATCACGGTGTACGGGCCGACCTGCACATCGTCAGCGAGTCGGGCGTTGCGATCGACCACGGCGGTGGGATGAATGAATGGCATGATGCGTCGCCCCTAGCGCCACCCGGCGGCAAAGGAAAGGTAAGCCCGTATTATATCGGCAAACTCATCAGATTCTCATTGACGGGAATTGGGGAAACCCGCTTGCGGTAATCCGCGATGGTGGCGGGGAATACGACAGGCGGGGCCGGTCGGAGCAGGAGTTTTGGGGAGCGCGACCGGCGGTCGCGGCTTTACAATGGCCATCGGTCGACGAATCGACGGGCTATTCCTGCTCCGCGTCGACGAGCATGAACTTGATCTGGGCCTCGGCGGCGAGGTGGGGGCCGACGTAGGCACGACAGCGGGTGTGGCCCGTGCGGGATTTGACGCGGACGGTCTCGGCTTCGATGACGAGCTGATCGCCCGGCGTCACCGGCCGACGCAGCTTCACCTTGTCCATCGAAAGCAGCACGGCGAGCCGGCCGGTGTGCTCGAGCTTCTGCGAAAGGAGCACGCCCGAAAGCTGCGCCATCGCTTCGACGATCAACACGCCCGGCATGATCGGCGTGCCCGGATAATGCCCCTGAAAAAACGCCTCGTTGATCGACACGTTCTTGACGCCCACCGCCCGGCGGTCGCCCTCGATCTCCAGCACGCGGTCCACCAGCAGCATCGGGTAACGATGCGGAAGAATCCGCTGAATGCGCCGCACATCGATCAGCCCTTCGCCGGTCAGCAGCGAGCTGTGATGCTGGGCCTGTCGGAGCTTGAGGAGTTTGCGGGCGAGCTGCTGATTGAGCGCGTGACCGGATTTGTACGCCACGATGCGCCCGCGAATCGGGCAGCCCACCAGGGCCAGGTCGCCGATGACATCGACGATCTTGTGACGCACGGGTTCATCGTCGAAGCGGAACTTGTTGTTGCCGATCGGGCCGTTCGCGCCGATGACGAGCAGCGTGTCGGGCGTCAGATGTTTGCCCAGCCCGGCCTGCTGAAGCGCCTTGGCTTCGGCTTCGAGAACGAACGTCCGGGCGGGGGCGATGTTGTGGACGTAATCGCCATTGTCGGAGTTGAAGGCGTAGAGCTGCTTGCCGATCGGGTTCTTGGAGCCATAGTCCAGGTCATAGATGACCTGAAGCGAGGGTTTGTCGGCGGGGAGCGCGGCGATCATGGAGTCGCCGTCTTCGCAGACGATCGGCTCGGTGATGGTCAGCACGCGGCGCAGGGAAGTCTGCTCGATGACGCCCGCTTCGTTCAGTGCCTTGACGTACGGTTCGGCGGACCCGTCGAGGCCCGGCAGCTCGGGGCCGACCACTTCGACAATCAGATTGTCGATGCCCAGACCGGCGATGGCGCTGAGGCAATGTTCGGTGGTTTCGATGGCGGCGGCGCCGCGGCGGAGGGCGGTGCGGCGGGCGCGCTTGGTGACATTCGACACGAGCGCGGGGATCCGCACCGGCTCCCCGCCGTCGGAGACATCGGTGCGAATGAACACGATGCCGTGATCGACCGGCGCGGGCTTGAAGCGGACGGTGGCTTTCTCGCCCATGAACAGCCCCGGCCCTTCGACGGTCGAGGTGCGTTCAATCGTGCGCTGGTTTTCAATCACACTGTTCATGCGGCTTCAGGTCGTCTTGTCATCGCGCTTGCGATCGCGCCGGTCCTTGCGTTTGCTTTGGGCCAGTTGCTTGAGCGTGAGGAACTGTCGCACGGCAATCTTATCCGGCTGGGCGGGCATACCGTACCAGGTCTCGCCATCGGGAATATCGCCCATCACGCCGGCCTTGGCCCCGATTTTCACGCCGCGGCCGATCGTGACGTGGTCCGCGATGCCGACGCCGCCGCCGAGCATCGCGCCGTCGCCGATCGTGACGGACCCGCTGATGCCGCTTAAGCCGGCGATGACCACGCATCGCCCGATGCGGACGTTGTGCGCGATCTGCACAAGGTTGTCGATCTTGGTGCCCGAGCCGATGACGGTGGCGGAGAACTTGCCGCGGTCGATGCACGAGCCAGCTCCGATTTCGACGTCGTCGCCGATCTGGACGTAGCCGATCTGCGGAATCTTCACAAGACTCTTGCCATCGGCGCTGGGCCGGTAGCCGAAGCCGTCCGCTCCGATGACGACGTTGGCGTGCAGGATGCACCGCGCGCCGAGGATCGAGCGCTCGCGGATCACCACGCCCGGCCAGATCACCGTGCCCTCGCCGATGCGGCTGTCATCGAGCACGCTCACGTTGCCATGCAGCTCGACGCCGGCGGCGAGCGAAACGCGCGGGCCGACGATGCAATGAGGCCCGATGCGGACATCGTCGCCGAGCGTCGCGGTCGGGTCAATTTGAGCGGACGGATGCACGCCGCAAGCGGGTCGCACGGGGGCGGGGGCGAGCGCTTCGAGCACGGTCGCGGCGGCCAGATCGACGTTCTTGACGCGGATCAGCGCCCGGCCCTCGCCCGGCACAAGGTCGATGCCCGAAGCGATCAGTGCGGCGGAAGCGGCGCAGGTCGCCCACTGGGCGGCGTACCTGGCGGAGCCGATGAACGTCAGTTGCCCGGTCCGGGCGTGTTGCGTGGCTTCCATCGCGCCGATGGCGATGTCGCCGGGGCCGAGGAGTTCCCCGCCGGTCAGCGCGGCGATGCGGGCGGTGGTCAGGGATTGGGCGGGTGCGTCGGTCATGGGCCCCTGATTGTAAGCGATCCAATGAAAAAACCCACGCCCCGATCGGGGCATGGGTCTTGAATCCTCATGAACCGCGTCAATTACTTCTTGCGGTTGTTCCATTCGTTGTTGATCTTCTGCGTCACCGAGTCGGTGATGTCCATATCCGGCGCGGAGTAGAGCACCTTGCGGACCTGGATCAGGGCGGCGAGCTGCTGCTGGTTCTGACCCTTGAGCGCATCGGTCGAATCCTTGAAGAGGACCAGGTCATACCCGCTGGCCTTGGCGATCGCTTCGCAGGCGCCGACGACCTTCATGTACAGGCCTTCGAGGCGGATCGCCTTGTCGCGCTCCAGCTTGTTCTGGTTGAACTGCTTCCAGACCTGGAACTCCATCGCCTTCTTCTCGAGCTTTTCCTGCGTGTCGGCGAAAGCCGGGGTGCCGGGGGCGAGGATGTTCAGGTCGGCCTGAAGGGCCTTGAGCTCGGTCTGGCGGTCCTGCTCCTCCTTCTGAAGCTTTTCGGTGGAGGCGGTGATGTCCGCTTCGACCGAGCCCTTTTCATCGAGGGAGTTGAAGACCTTTTGCACGTCCACGACGGCGATCACGGCGGGCTTGGAGCCCTTGCCCTGGGCCACCACGAGATTGGCCGCACCGACCATCAGGCACGCCGCCGCCAGAAGAATCACGGCCGTCATCGATCCACGAGAAGTCATTGCGAAGCTCCTTGAAGTTTTGTTCCGAGTCGTCGTCAGAAGGTTCTCATCATACGCAGGTCCGCCCCGATGGTTCGCCTGCGGGATTGTCAGAAAGGCAGGGCCAGGTCGAAGCTGAAGAGGCGCTTTTCGTCGCCGTCCTGCGAAATGAGCGGATAAGCGAAGTCCAGCGCGAAGGGGGCCTGTCCCAAAAACGGCAGTTTAAGCCGGATGCCCGCGCCCACGGACACGCGGTACTCATCGAATCCGAACCGATCCTGCACCGTGCCGGTGTCGGTGAAGAACACGCCGCGGATCACATCTTCGAAGATCGGGTAGTTGTATTCGAGGCCGGCCAGGAACATGAAGTCGCCGCCGACCGGGTCGCCGCCGAGGCGCTTGGTGTCGTTGCGGATGCCGCGCGGGCCCACGCCGCGGAACCGGAATCCGCGGAAGCTGCGGTGGCCGCCGGCGTAGAACCGCTCGAAGATCGGCGACTCGTTGGACTCGAGGATGTAGCCGGTTTCGAGACTGAGCTTGAGCGTGGTTTTGCGGCCGAAGAAGTCCTCGTCGAGCAGCAGATATCCGTCCCAGCTTGCGGTCACGCGGGTAAAGTCGTAATCGCCGCCGAACACGCCGACGCGCTCGATGCCCGCATTGGTGCGCGTGCCCTTGTAGGGCAGCAGGTCTTTGTCCACCTGCGCGGTGTTGCGCGTCAGGAAGAAGCCCAGACTGTCGACGAGACTCTTGCCCTGCACGGCGAAGACGTCGACGGGGGCGCCGCGGTCGATGTTGTCGATGTTGATCTGCTCCATGCGTCCGCGCACCGAAGCCGACCACACATCGCCGAACCGCTTGCCCACGCCCAGCGTCCCGCCCAGCCGCGCTTCGTCCCAGCTTTCGCGCTGACGCGTGAAGTAGAACAGACTCGTGTCCAGGAAGTAGTCGCTGTCGAAGATGTACGGCTCGCGGAAGCTGACCTGGTAGCGCTGAAACTCGGTGCCCGGCTGAAGCGAAATCGAAAAGAACTGCCCGGCGCCGCGGAAGGCGCGCCCGCTGAAGAATTCGCCCCACGATTCGGGCGTATCGGTGATGTCGAAATTGCGCTGCGTCAGATCGATCGCGCCGAACACGCCGCTGTCGGAGCTGACCGCGGCGCCGAAGCTCAGCGAGCCGGTGTTGGCTTCCTTGACCTCGATGAGCACATCGCGGGTTTCATCCTCGGGCTGGCCCAGCACGGTGACGGTGGCGTCCTGAATGATGCCGGTGCTGCGGATGCGCTGCTCGGTGACTTCGATGCCGGTCTTGTCCAGCGGGCGTCCGGGGTCCATGCCGCGCACCTGCCGGCGGATCACCTTGTCCTGCGTCAGGGCGTTGTCGGCGATGATCACCGAGCCGACCTTCGCCTGCTTGCTTTCCTTGATCGACACCTTGAGGTCCACCGTCGGCGCGGTCGGATCGAACACGCGCTGGATGTTGACCTTCGTCTCGATGAACCCGAGCTTGCCGTACAGGTCGTCGAGCGATTCGCTGGCCGCCTTGAGGCGCTCCAGACTGAACAGGTCGCCGACCTTCATCGCCATCGCTTCGAGAATCTGGTCCTTCGAGTAAAGCTCGTTGCCCTCGATGGCGATGTTCGCCACCGTGTACTGCCGGCCCTCGTCGATCACGAACACCACGCCCGCGTCGAGCTGGTCGTCCGAAAGCTCCACCCGACGCCCGACCCGCGCATCCAGATACCCCCGCTCGGCGTAAAAGTCGCGCAGATGCGACACGTCCGTGTCGAGCTGCTCGCGCGAAAGGATGCCCTTGCGGAAGATGAACATGTACGTCTTGGTCTTGATGCGGCTCTGCAGTTCCTTGGCGGTGAAGGCGACGTTGCCTTCGTAGCGGATCTGCCGCACCTTCACGCGCGGGCCTTCACGCACGCGGAGGATCAGAATGCCCGTGTCGTTGAGCGTGTCCTGATCGACGGTCACGTCAGCCAGGAAGTATCCGCCGTCCTGGTACTGTTTGCGGATCGCATCGCGGGCGCGCTCGATGAGGAACGGATCGCGCGGATCGCCCGCACGCAGCATCACCTTCTCCATCAGCTCGTCGTCGTTGTACGCCTTGTTGCCCACCACCTGCACATCCGCCAATAGCGGCTGCTCGCTGACGACGTAGGTCAGCGTCACCGTGCCGTCGGCGTTGGGGTCGACCTGCGCGCGGACGGTGCCGAAGCGGCCCAGGCGCGTGATGTTCTGAATGTCCTGGGCGACCTTCGCGGCGTCGTAGGCGTCGCCGGCGTGGGTGCGAATCTGGTTGAGCACCAGTTGCTGATCGACTTCCTTGAGGCCCTGCACCTTGACCTCGCGCACCGGGCGCGCGGTCACGTCCGCGCCTTGTCCAAGCGCCGCGGCGCCGAGGCACAACATGACCATCGCCGCGGCGGCCCAGTTTCTGATTCGACAAAAGCCCAACGTGTCGCTCCAGCCCTGTGTGAAGGCGGTAGTTTAGTGCCCCCGCCCCGCTTCAACAAGCCGAACCGACGGCAAACCCGAAACTCAAAACCCCAAACTCGAACACGCGGGCGATCCCGTTGACCGACTTTGGCGGGCCGACTACGCTGGTGGTCTGATGTCAATGACGCTTGAACAACTGGCCCGGACCATCGGCGCGACGATCCGGGGCGCCGCCGACCCGAACATGACCGTCGAGCGATGCGTGGGGCTGGAGGAAGCCGGGGCGTCCGATATCTCCTTCCTCGCCAATCCCAAATACATCGATCAGCTCGCCGCCACCAAAGCCGCCGCCGTCATCGTCGCCCCCGATGTCAAGGCCGATCATCTGACCCTGCTGACCGCGGACGATCCTTATTTCGCCTTCCGAAACGCCGTCGTCGCACTGCATGGTTATCGTCAGCATCCCGCCCCCGCCGACGGCCCGATCAGCAAGCTCGCCGTGATTCACCCCACCGCGAAAATCGGCGAGGGCACCGTGGTGCATCCCTTTGCCGTCATCAGCGAGAATGTCGCCATCGGCGCCCGCGGCGTCATCTATCCGCATACCTTCATCGGCCCGGACACGATCATCGGCGATGACTGCCAGCTCTACCCCAACGTCGTCATCTACGACCGCTGCGTCCTCGGGCATCGCGTGACCCTTCACGCCGGCTGCGTCATCGGACAAGACGGCTTCGGCTACGCCACCCACAAAGGCGCTCACCACAAAATCCCACAGTCCGGCAACGTCGTCATCGAAGACGATGTCGAGATGGGCGCCGGGTGCGCCATCGACCGCGCGACCCTCGGCTCGACCGTCATCGGCAAGGGCACGAAGTTCTCCGACCTGATCGCCATCGGCCATGGCACCAAGGTCGGCAAACACAATCTGCTCGTCGCCCTCGTCGGACTCGCCGGCTCCGTCGAAACCGGCGACTACGTCGTCATGGGCGGACAAGTCGGCGTGGCTGGTCACTTGAAGATCGGCCATCAGGTCCAGATCGCCGCGACCTCCGGCGTCATGAACGACATCCCCGACAAAACCCAGATCGGCGGCACCCCCGCCGTCCCGCTCACCGAAGCCAAACGCATTCATTTACACACGATGCGCCTCCCCGACCTCGCCGCCCGACTCAAAAAGCTCGAGCGCGAGATCGAAAAACTCCGTAACGAATCCTGATCCCCCGTTTAGCGGCGGGGCACCGCCCCGCGCTTCTTCTTCACGCATGTCCAAACATCTCCACATCGACCCCTTCGCGGGCATCGCCGGCGACATGTTCCTCGGAGCGTGCATCGACCTTGGCGCTCCGCTCGAAGCCATTGACGCCGCCCTGCGCCCATTGCCCATCGAACTGCCCTACCGGATCACCGTCGCCGAGACGCATCGCCATGCGATCCGCGGCCTCGATCTGAAAGTGCACATTGGCGAAGGTCAGCGCCGCGCGGCCGCCGATCATCATCATGATCATGCCCATTCGCACGATCATGGACATCATCATCACGATCACGCCGCTCACTCGCCCTACACGGCGATCATGAAGATGATCGATCAGCTCGACACGGCCGAGCGCGCCCGCGACCGCGCCCGGCGGATTGTCACGATGCTCGGCGAAGCGGAGGCGGCGGTGCACGGCATGAGTCTGGACGAAGTGCATTTTCACGAAGTCGGGGCCGTCGACTCGATCGTCGACATGCTCGGGTCGGCCGTCGCTCTGGAGCTGCTTGGCGTGGACACCGTTTCGAGCGCCGCCCTGCCGATCGGTCACGGGTTCGTCCGATGCGCGCACGGCCTGATGCCCCTGCCCGCCCCGGCCACCGCCGAAATCCTCAAGGGCGTCCCCCACTTGGGCGTCAACCGCGAAGGCGAAACCGTCACACCCACCGGCGCGGCGATCGTCGCCGCGCTGGCGAGCGACTTTGGCCCGATGCCCCCCATGAACGTCCGGGCCGTCGGCTACGGCGCCGGCGATCGCGACACGCCCGACATGCCGAATCTCGTTCGCCTCTTCCTCGGCGAACGCGTCAGCGTCTGAAGTGGTGATGTGGTGATATGGCGAAGTGGTGATATCAAATACGAAACTTCTCCACTTCACCAAATCGCCACTTCACTACTTGATCAGCCCCGCGACATACCACCCCAGCGCCAACCCGATGGCGATGCCGACAATGCGCGGCAACCATCGCTTGAGTCGCTTCATTTCTTGGAGCCCAGTTGCATCGCCGCCAGCGCGCTGGGCACGTCCGGCGAGAACTCGAACACCTTGTCGAGCCCCGTCGTCATCATCACGCCCCAGATATGGTTAGGCACGCTGCACACGCGCATCCGCCGCTCGAGCTTGACGAGCTTCTGGCGGAGGCGCAGCATTTGCGAAATATTCGACGAATTGATGTGCGCGACCGCGCTCATGTTGACCACGACATGCCGCGGCGGTCCGCCGTCGAGCCGGTGCATCACGGCCGCCAGATCTTCTGAAAACGCCGGCTCGTCGGAGGTGTCAACCAGCAGAATGTCATCCGACCAGATCTGTATAGGCATGCGTCCGTCCCGATCCAATGGTCATTGCTCGGCGGGTTCCTCGGCGATGCGGGCGGCGGACATGAGCTGATCGCCTTCCTTGAGCTTGATCACGCGCACGCCCTGCGTGCCGCGGCCGGTCTGACGCACCTCCGCCACCGTCGTCCGCACGATCATGCCCTGCTCCGTGATGAGCATCATCTGATCGTCCTCGCTGACCGCCATCGCCACGACCGCCGGTCCGTTCCGCTCCGTCGTGTTGATGTCGTTGCGGCCCTTGCCCCCGCGCTTCTGCGGATGCGGATCGCCCTGCTCCGGCTGCACCAGGTACTCGACCATCGGCGTCCGCTTGCCGTACCCGTTCGCACAGATCGTGAGCAATTGCTTGCTGTCGTCCGCTTTGACCATGCTCACCACGCGATCGCCCTCGGAAAGCGAGATGCCCTTGACGCCCGCCGCGCCGCGGCCCATCGCACGGGCATCGTTCTCATCAAAGCGGATCGCCATGCCCCCCGCCGTGCAGAGCAACAGATGATCGTTCCCGCTCGTGAGCCGCACGTCGATGAGCCGGTCGCCTTCCTTGAGTGTCACCGCGATGAGCCCCGAGCGATTGACGTTCTGATACATCTTCAGACTCGTCCGCTTGACCAAGCCCTCTTCCGTCGCGAACACGAGGAAGTCGCTGTGCCGCTCGAAGTCGACGATCGGCAGGAACGCGCACACGCGCTCGCCTTCGCGCAGATCGATCAGGTTGATGATGTTCCGTCCGCGCGACGTGCGCGAGGCCTGCGGAATCTGGTAAATCTTGATCTTGAATACGCGGCCCGTATTCGTGAAGCACAAAAGATCGGCGTGCGTCGAGCCCACGAAGACGTGCTCGGTGAAATCCTCATCGCGCGTGTCCGCCCCGATGACGCCCTGTCCGCCCCGGCCCTGCGTCCGGTACGCATCGACGGGAAGCCGCTTGACGTACCCCTCGTGCGAAATCGTCACGACGACATCCTCCTGCGGGATCAGGTCGCCGATCTCAAGGTCCTCCGCCTCGCCTTCTTCGATGACAGTCCGGCGGGGGCTGTTGTACTTGTCCTTCATCTCCAACGTGTCTTCGCGGATGATGTCCAGCACACGCCGCTCATCGGAGAGAATCAGCTCGTACCCTTCGATCTCGCTGATGAGTTCGGTGTACTCGCCGACGAGCTTCTCGATTTCCAGCCCGACGAGCGAGATGAGCTGCATCCGCCCAATCGCCTCGGCCTGGGCTTTGGACAATCGGATCTGACCCGTCGCCGTCTTAGCCGCTTGATCCTTAAGTCGCTGCGGAATGCGCGGCGCGGCGGGATGATCCTCGGGAATGCGGAACCCGCGCGCCATCAGCTTGTCGATCGCCTCATCGCGCGTCTTTGACGTGCGGATCAGCTTGATGACTTCATCAATGTCGCAGACGGCGTAGATCAGACCCTCGCGGATATGCGCTTCCTGCTGGGCTTTGCGGAGCAGATGGCGCGTGCGGCGGGTGATGACTTCGAGGCGGTGATCGATGAATAGCTGAATCAGATCGCGCAGTCCCAGCGTGCGGGGCTGCCGATTGACCAGCGCGATGTTCATGATGCTGATCGTCGACTGAAGCGAGGTGAAGCGGTAAAGCTGATTGAGTACGACGTCGGCGTCCGCCCCCTTCTTGCACTCGACGACGAGCCGCATGCCCTCCCGGCCCGAGTAATCGTTCACGTCGGCGATATCGTCGATCTTCTCGTTCTTCACCGCGGCGACGATCTGATCGATGATCGTCGTCTTGAGAATCTGATAGGGGATTTCATCGACGACGATGAGCGTCTTGCCGGACTTCTGCTCTTCGAAGTGCGTCTTGGCGCGGACGATGAGCCGGCCGCGCCCGCTGGAGTAGCCCTCGATGATGCCGCGGCGTCCGCAGATGCTCCCGCCCGTCGGGAAGTCCGGGCCGGGCACGATCTGGATGAGGTCCGCCAGCTCGATGTCGGGCTTGTCGATCGTCGCCACGATGGCGTCGCAGATTTCGCCCACATTGTGCGGCGGCAGCGAGGTGGCCATGCCCACCGCGATGCCGACGCCCCCGTTGACGAGCAGGTTCGGGAACTTGCCGGGCAGGACGGTGGGTTCGTCGCGCGTTGCGTCGTAGTTTTCCTGGAAGTCGACGGTGTCGAGCTTCAGGTCCGCGAGCATCTCCATCGCCGGGGCGGCGAGGCGTGCTTCGGTGTATCGCATCGCGGCGGGCGGGTCGCCGTCGATCGACCCGAAGTTGCCCTGCGGATCGACGAGCGTGGCGCGCATCTTCCAATGCTGCGCCATGCCGACCAATGTCGGATACACGACCGATTCGCCGTGCGGGTGATAGTTGCCCGACGTGTCGCCGCAGATCTTGGCGCACTTACGATGCTTGGACCGCGGCCCGAGGTTCAGGTCGTTCATCGCCACGAGGATGCGCCGCTGCGAGGGCTTGAGCCCGTCGCGCACATCCGGCAACGCGCGGTCCATGATCGTCGACATCGCATACGTCAGGTACGAATCCTGAAGCTCGCGGTCGATGGCCAGATCGACGATGTTCCCCTCATTGAAGGGCTCGCCGGGCGTCTTGGGGTCCTGATTCGGATCGATATTGGGTTCGTCAGTCATGCGCTCACAAGCTGTAAAACACAGCCTCCAGTCAGACCCCGATTTTACCCGATTCGCCGCCCGGCTGCGAGTTGGTCAAGCGGTCGGCTCAAGCAGCGCGAGGTACTCGATGTTGCCGCCCTTGGAGCCGGTGATCGGGCTCTTGATGGCACCCAAGACCTCGAACCCGAGCACCGGCATCGCTTCGAGCACCCGCTGCGTCGTCGCCTCAGCGTCCGCTTCGCTCATCGCCGCGTCCCCCGCTTCGTAATGCGGCTTGATGAGCGTGATGATCCGCCTGGGCCCCCATCGCATCGCCGCGGGCAACGCCTTGGCCTGCTTCGTCCAACCCAAGTCAATCACTACGAACCCTGCGGCTTCCGGGGGTTCGACGTGCAGCGCGTTCGTCCGCTCCATCACGACGACGCGCGGATCATTGCGCAGCTTCCACGCCAGCGTGCCGTACCCCGTATCGACCGCATACACCTTCGCCGCCCCGCGCTGAAGGAGCACATCCGTGAACCCCCCGACGTTGCAGCCCAGATCGGCGCAGACCAACCCCGTCACATCCAGCGAAAACGCCTCCAGCGCCGCCGCCAGTTTGACCCCCGCACGTGACACATATTGACGTTCATCCATCATTGACCCGTTTAGCGGCGGGGCAACGCCCCGCATTCTCCCCCTATCATTCGAACGCCAGCCGCACTGATGCGTCTGACATGATGAAAGGACTATCCATGAAGCCCATCATACGCGCCGCGGTCGTCATCGCCCAGCTCGCTTCGCTCGCCTCCGCCATGTTCGCCCCGCCGACCGATGCGCCGGTGGACCGCATCGTCAAGAACGCGACCGCTTATGTAACCGAACACCCCGATGACGCCAGCGGGTATTACGTATTGGGGCGCACGCATTACCTGGCGTGGACCACCAAGAGCGGCGCGGTGCCGATCTACCGCGGGGCGGACAAGTCGGGCAAGCCGGCGGTGGTGGGCGATTTCGGACTGAGCATGTATCAGGGCATGGCGCTGAGCAAGGAAGCGCAGAAGCGCGCCATGAAAGAGTTCGGCCTCGCCGAGGGCAACAACATCCCCGCCGACCAACGACAGAAGTTCTACCAACGGATGCAGGCCATTCAGCAGGAACTTGAAAAGTCGAATTGGACCCCCGACCCGCTGCCGGTGGAACAGCTTGACGTGCATGCCGAGGCGGCGGTGAAGAATTTCCGCATTGCCATCGAGAAGGACCCGGACAACGGGCTTTACCATCTGGGCCTGGCGTCGATCTGCGAGCAGTACGCGCCGCGCGCGGGGGAACGGAAGCTCGGATTCACCGCGGACGCCCCCATGGTCGATGCGGAGCAGGCGATCGCGCAATGGCGCGACGCGGCGATGACGGGATATCGCAAGGCGTTCGATCTGACCAAGGACAAGGACGCCGCCCTGAAGAATCGGCCCATCGACGGGATCAATTGGCTCGTGAGTTTCGAAGCGGCCGAGGGCTACAAGCGGGTCAGCGAAGCGGCGGGGAAGACGGATCGGGCGGTGGCCCTCGTGATGGATCAGCACATGGCCAAGCTCGCTGCGCTGCCCTTTGGCGCGATCACGCCGATGGTGTTTTCATTTGAGCCGCAGGTCGGGCTGGGCGATTTGATCGATGATCAGCGCGCGGTGATGTTCGATCTTGACGGGATGGGCCCGCGGAAGTGGACATGGATCAAACCCGGCACGGCTTTGCTCGTATGGGACCCGGACCACACCGGCCGCATCACTTCGGGCCGGCAGCTTTTCGGGTCGGTGACGTGGTGGCTCCTGCCGGGGGACGGGTATCGGGCGATGGACCTGCTCGACGACAATCGCGATGGGAAGCTCAGCGGCGAAGAACTGCGCGGCCTTGCCGCCTGGTTCGACGCCAACGCCGACGGGATCAGCGACGCGGGGGAAGTCGTGCCGCTCGATCAGTTGCCGATCAAATCGCTTTCGACGCACGCGATGTCCGTCGAACCGCGCGGGTTGTCGAACGCGAACGGGATGCAACTCGACAATGGCGCGACGCTGCCGACGTATGACTGGTTCGCGTTGCCGGGGAAATGAGACATTGCAAATTGACCATTGAGAATTGCAAAATGCAAAATGAAAGCATGGGAGCACCCTGCGTCAATTTGCAATTTTCATTTTTCAATTCTCAATTTTCAATCGGTCGTTGCGCCCGGTTCATCCCTTCTTCGCGAGCCGTTCGATCAGGGATGTGACGATCATGGAGAGCGCGATCGCGGCGGCGAAGATGTAGATGCCGTACATCGCCGAGGCGTCCATGAGCGAGCTGGCTTTGACGAGCACGATCAGAATCGCGACGACGAAGACATCGAGCATGGACCATTTGCCGAGGATGCCCAACCAGTGGAGCACGCGGTCGCGTTCGTCTTCTTGAGTGTGTGAGAACCATAGCCAGCCCATCAGGCCGAGTTTCGTGGCGGGGAAGACCATCGAAAAGAAGAAGATGATGACCGAGAGGATGTAGCTTTTGTCTTGCCAGAGTCCGGTGACGGTTTGCCAGATGGAGTATTCATCGGAGCCGAGGATGAATCGCTCGAGCTTGAAGGTGGGCAGGAACCATCCGGTGACGAGCATCGCCAGCGCGACGAGCATCATCAGGGGGATGTCCCATCGAGCGGGATGGGATTGGGCGAGGGATTTCATGCAACCGATGGTACAACGATCAGGCGACTTCCGCCTCGATGTATTCGCATTGCGTCGTCGGCTCTGGGACGGGCTGCCCGTCTTCGCGAAGCCCCTGCACGTGCAGCTCGATGGCCTCGCGCAGGCCCGCTTCGATCTCCGCGATGGTTCGTCCGGTCGTGACGCAGCCGGGCAGGTCGGGGACGTATGCACTGAGGTTGCCCTGTGCCTTTTCAATCACGACGGCGTATTTGAGGATACGCATGGCTAACTCCGTTTCAGACCGGCCTGCTTGAGGATGCTGTTGAGCTGCCGGGAGCAAGGTCATCATTCGGCTTGCCCGGCACGGTCACGCGACCCGGCTTTTTCGGATGCTTGTACTGTCGGTGACTGCCGCGCGTGGTGAGATGCGACCAGCCATCGTCTTCAAGCACCCGAATCAGATCGCGCACTTTCATGCTGCGGGAAATTATAGCGGAACGCGGCCCGTTGGGCCGCCGCTAAACGGGGACACGGACGCCGAGGATGGCGATACCGGCTTTGTCGGCGGCTTCGAGGAGCTGGGGCTTGTCGAGGAGGATGACCTTACCCGCTTCGACGGCGAGGCAGGTCGCGCCGTTTTTGGCGAGGTTGGCGATCGTGTTGAGGCCGATGGTGGGGACGTCAAAGCGCATGTCCTGTTGCGGCTTGGCGATTTTCACGAGCGTCCATCCGCCGCGTTTGCACAACTGGCCGGCGCGTTCGATCATGCGGTCCGTGCCTTCGATGGCTTCGACGGCGATGATCTCCCGATCGCGCACGGCGATGGACTGGCCGATGTCCAGATCGCCCATGCGGGCGACGATCGGCAGGGCGAAGTCGATGTCGGCGCGCTGGTCGGCGGTGGGCTCGCGCCGGGTCATGGTGCCGGGGGCGGCGAGTTCCTGCGGGATGAATTTCGTGGAGTCGATCAACGCGATGCCCTCGGCGGCCAGCTCGTCCGCCACCGCCGAAAGGATAGCATCGTTGCGCTTGTCGTGTCGGAGCTTGCCGAACCAGAGCTTGGCGGCGCGCCAGTCGGGGAGCTGGCGAAACATGTGCAGCGGGTCGTACATGCGGACTTTCTTGACGCGCCCCACCATCACCGCCTCGCGCACCTGCGCCCGTTTGAGCAGGCGGATCCACCGGCCGATCTGAATGATCCCCGCCGTGGAAAAATCATCGCACAGCGGCGGCAGCGCGACATCGAACTGATCGCGCAGGCCCACGCAGACGACGCGCCGCCCGGCCGAGCGCATCCCCGTCGCGGTGAGCACGGGCAGGCGGCCCTGCCCGGCGATGAGTCCGATCGGTTCATTCATGCGTGATCAATCGCCGACGTCCGACATGATCATTTGTCATCGGACTTGGCTTCGTCCTTGGACTTGTTCTTGTCGCCGTACTTCTTTTCGAAAAAGCTCTGGCCGTCGGACTTTTTCTTATCCGATGATTCGGCTTCGCTCTTTTTCTTGTCGCCGTATTTCTGTTCGAGGAAGCTGGGCTTGTCGGGCTTCTTGTCTTCGGTGGCGGGTTTGTCGCCGTCCTTTTTATCGCCGTACTTCTGATCGAAGAAGCTGGGTTTGTCGGCGGATTTGGCGGGCTTGTCGCCCCCGGCGCCGGGGGCGTCGGCTTCGCCGGTTTCCTTCTCATGCGCGACGCGGGCGGTTTCGATGTCGGTGACGATCAGCGGGCGCAGGTCGTCGATATCCTTGCCGGTGGTGTTCTTGAGTTTGTCGCGCACGATGTCCACGAACTGCGCGGGCGTGAGGCCCGAGTCGGCAAGCAGGGATTTGAATTCATCTTCGCTGATGCCTTTTTTGAGCAGGTCGGCGTTGATGGCGAGCAGTTCGACATTGCGGCCGCGGCTCTTTTTGCCGTTGGATTTGCCATCGTCGACGATGGCGATCTGCGGCTCGACGCCGCCGACGCCGGTCCATCGGCTGCCGGGCGAGGCGCCGATGGTGGGGAATCCGACAAGGCGGAGGGTGACGCTCTTGAACTTGGTCTGCTGCTTGATGAGCGCGAGGCGCTGGCCGTAGTGTTCGTCGATCTGCTGCTTGATGTCGGCGGAGGTCAGGTCGTTGCTGGTGTCGCGGCGGTTGTAGTCGTTGTTGGAGTTGTAGGTGCTGGAGGTGCCGTTGCGCTGGCGTTCGTTGCGTCGCTGCTGCTCGATGCGGTCCTGTTCCTGCTGGCGGCGGATGATGGCGTCGCCGGCGGATTGGGCGGCCTGGATGTCGCTGTTGATGCGGGTCGCGTCGACAAGCTCGACATCGGTGATGAGCATTTCGGTCGGGCCATGCACTTCGACGACCTTGGCGGAGTGGATGAACCCGTATTGATTGGGGGCGAGGTCGGGGATGGCGCGCGTGACGGCGACGGCTTCCTCGCGCGGGGGCGTATCCTTGACGGTGCGAATCAGTCCGCCGGCGGCGACGCGGCGTTCGGTGGTGTTCTTCTGTTGCCAGGCCTGCGCATCGGCGTGCATCGAGCTGGGGAAGTTGGGGTCCCAGGTCGCGCACATGTAATGCTTGTCATCGATGGCGGCGTAGACGCTGGCGACTTTGCCCCAGTAGGCCTTCCAGTACTGGGCGACCTGCGCCGCGTTGAGCGCGGCGTCCGCGGGGGCGTCGGGGGCGGGGGCGGCGGAACCATCCGGGGCTTGGCTGCGCTCAGCCCGCGGCTTGTCGGGGGCGGGGGCGGCGGGCGCGGGGGCGAGAAGCTGTTGGAGCAGGGCCTTGTCCGAGCTTTCGTCGGCGCGGACGGATGCCAGCGGCAGCGCGAGCAGCGAACCCATCACGAGGCATTGGCGCAGGCGGATCATGGGCGCTCCTTTGGGGAATGCAACATTGTAGCCGCCGGTTTTCATCGGCCCGCCGGGGGGCTTAGTTGCTGTTTTGCGTGATCTGCGGCCAGTCATCGGTGCGGAAGGGCGAAGCGGGCAGGCCCTCGGCATTGAAAAGGTTGGGCGTCGAGATGTTCATCGGCGCGAAGCGTACGGCCTTGGGGTCCTTGACCTGATCGGACCAGACGATGACGGTGTCGCCGGCGATCTTCGCCTCGGCGGGGACGAATTTCTGGTCCGCCCCGGCGATGACGAAATTGTCGGGGGCTTTGCCGTCGGCGGTCTTGAGCCCCTTGGCGGAGCCGGCCAGGTAGTGCACGATCGCCTTGCCATCCTTGAACTGGACCTTGTCGAGAATCGGCCCGGTGTAGACGAGGTCGGTCCAGCCATAGGTCTTGGCCAGGGCCCATCGGGCGAGGCGCTCGCCGACCGGCTGCTTGTTGGGCGGATGGATGTTGTTGGTCGTCGCCACATCCGTCGTCACGGCGAATCCGACATTGGGCAGATGCGTGTAGGCATAGGTCTGCGCGTCCCAAAGCTCGGGCAGATACTGCGGTTTGTCAGCGGTGGGCGCGCCGTAGCTGTAGGGCGCGATCTGCACGAAGTAGAACGGGAAATCCTTGTTGCCATCGATGCTCCAGTCTTCGCGCCAGCTTTTGATCATCGTCGAAAAGATCGTGCGGTACTGATAGGCACGGGAGCAGTTGGATTCACCCTGGTACCAGATGGCGCCGCGGATGGTGTAGGGAATGATCGGGGCGAGCATGCCGTTGTAGATCGCGGCGGGGTAGTGGGAATTGAGCGAAGGTTCGCCCTGCATGCCCGGCTGGCGCGGCGCGCCTTTGCCCGCCGCCTTGGCCTTCGCCGCCGCTTCCTTCCATTTGACCATCGCGTCTTCGTATGCTTTTTTCGCCTTGGCGGGGTCGTAACCGGCCTGCTGCTTCTTCCAGTTCGCAAGCAGCGGCTTGAGCGACGACTCGGACTCGAGCGCGGAGTAGCGGGTCCATGCCTCTGCGGGCGTGCCGCCCCAGTTGGTGCCGATGAGCCCGATCGGCACATGCAGTTTCTCCATGAGGTCCAGCCCGAAGTAGTAGCCCACGGCCGTGAACCCCTTGACGGCGTCGGGGCTCGACACCGCCCACGCCCCCGGCGCGTCGGCCTGCGGCTCCAGAGCGGTGATGTGACGGGGCACATCGAAAATGCGCAGCATCGGATGATTCGAATCGGCGATCGCCTTCTCTCCGCCGGTCGACTGCGCGACGCGGAACTCCATGTTCGACTGACCGGAGCAGACCCACACCTCGCCGACGAGCACATCGTCGAACGTCACCTTGTTGGCGCCTTCGACGCTCAGCACGGCCGGCGTGTCGGAGGCGGGGCGGGCGGGCAGATCGACGCGCCAATGACCTTTGGCGTCGGCGGCGGTCGTCTTGGAATCCTTGCCGAGGGTCACGGTGACTTTTTCACCCGCGTCGGCGGTGCCCCAGACCGCGATGGGCAATTCCCGCTGAAGCACCATGTGCGAGGAGAAGATCGACGGAAGCTTGACCTCGGCGGAGGCGGCACCGGCGACCAGCAGCATCACCATCAGACTCAGAAAACGCTTTTGCATGACGAATCTCCGAAGGGGGAAAACGAATCACCACCGCCCGAACCAGAGCGTAAGGCCAATCAAGAAGTCTAACAAGACCGCGGACCGCATTATTTCAGCGGGCGGAGGAATTTGTGGTGAATCGCGTTCAGCCAGGCCCATCGTCCGCCCACGGCCGTCTATTCAGGGCGATGACGGAGCGGCCGTGCGCGCTTTTTAAGCAACAAGGGTCCCCGGTGACGCATATTTGCGCTGAAAATTGGAGCGGACCTTCGTTTTTTTAGCGGAATCGCGGTTGGCATGACTCTTGTGATACAGCGTTGAGACGGGCCGATGTGTTGTCGGCCGATGCACCCCTCGTAAAGGAGGTCCAACCGTAATGGACAAGTCTTCCATGCTTCCATCGCTTACCCGCCCCCCACGTCGCGCCCGATGGCGCACCATCGTGCTGGGCATCGTCGCCGCTCTGGTGGTGGGGATGTTCAGTGTCAATCACCTGATGGCTGAAGATGCCGTTGCCCCGGCTGCGGATGCTGCCGCCGCTGCGGTTGCAGCCGCACCGGCTGCCGCGGAGGCCGCGGCCGAGCCGGTCAAGATGCTGCCCCAGAGCACGGCCGACATCATGTGGCTGTGTCTGACCGCGTTCCTGGTGTTCTTCATGCAGGCGGGTTTCGCGCTGGTCGAATCCGGCCTGACCCGCGCCAAGAACGCCATCAACATCATGACCAAGAACCTGATGGACTTCTGCTTCGGCGCCCTGCTGTTCTGGGCGACGGGCTATGCCCTGATGTTCGGCACGCACGGCAACAGCTTCATCGGCTGGGACTCGTCGCTGGCCTTCCTGGGTTCGGCGACGAACGGTGAAGCGCCGGCGACCAGCGCGATGTGGCTCTTCCAGATCGTCTTCGCCGCGACTGCCGCGACGATCGTCTCGGGCGCCATGGCGGAACGCACCAAGCTCATCTCCTACGTCTGCTACTCGATCATCATCTCCGCCTGCATCTACCCCATCACCGGTCACTGGATCTGGGGCGGCGGCTGGCTGCAGACGATGGGCATGCGTGACTTTGCGGGCTCGACCGTCGTGCACTCCGTCGGTGCGTGGGCTTCCCTCGCCGGTGCCTGGCTCGTCGGCCCCCGTCTGGGCAAGTACAACGCCGACGGCACCCCGAATGCGATCCCCGGCCACAACATGGTCATGGCCGCGCTGGGCGTGTTCATCCTCTGGTTCGGCTGGTACGGGTTCAACCCTGGTTCGACCCTCCTCGCCGTCGACGGCGTGGCTCACATCGCCGTGACGACGACTCTCGCCGCCGCGGCCGGCGCCTGCTCCACCCTGATCCTCACCTGGATCGTTCAGGGCAAGCCCGACCTGTCCATGACCCTCAACGGCACCCTCGCGGGTCTGGTCGCCATCACTGCCCCGTGCGCCTCGGTGTCCACCGGCTCGGCCGTGATCATCGGCCTCGTCGCCGGCGTCCTCGTGTACTACTCCTGCGTGTTCATCGAACGCGTCGTCAAGATCGACGATCCCGTCGGCGCCATCAGCGTCCACGGCGTCTGCGGCGCTTTCGGCACCCTCTGCGTCGGCCTCTTCGGCGAAGCCAAGATCGACGTGCTGTACTGGACGCCCGATACCGCCATCAAGGACGGCCTGTTCATGGGTGGTGGTTTCGCTCAGCTTGGCACGCAGCTCATCGGCGTTGGCGCCGTCTTCGCCTTCACCTTCGTCGTAACCACGATCATGTTCATGGCTCTCAAGGCCACGATCGGCCTCCGCGTCTCCGACGCTGAGCAGATCGAAGGTCTGGATCTGGGCGAGCACAATGCCGAGTGCTACCCCGACTTCCAGCCCGCCCTCGCGGCCCACGAATAAGGGGCTTCCTCTTACCCATCCAGGCGTCATCCAACGCCTCCTTTACTGCCCTCCGCACGTTGCCTCGCGTGCGGGGGGCACTTTTTTTATTCGGGCGCGATCCATGGGTTGAATGCGGGCACGGCAAACGCATCATTGCTCACACGCGCGGGGCGTTGCCCCGCCGTTAAACCGCCGCTTGCGGCTTAGCAATCCGACTCTTCCCCCTCCCCCAACCCCCTTCCCCTCTCCCCCTTTCACCTCACCACCTTTGCACACACGTCACACCCGTCGCCGACGCCACGGCCGCGTCGGCCCGGTGCAGCGTGATGAGCGGCGCGTGCGGGCGACAGAACAGCCGCAGGCCGTCGAAGGCCGACTCGCCCAGCCCCCGGCTCACGATGCAGAACGTGTCGGCGGACTGAAGGATGCCCGTCGAGTACGCCAGCGGCCAGCCGGGCGTGGCGTTGTAGAATGGGATGCCCGAGGGCGGGCGGACCTGTCCGCCGTGCGTGTGTCCGCTGAGCATGAGCGGGATCCCGGCCGCCCCCGCGGCGGGCAGCCAGGTCGGCAGATGACTGAGCAAGAGTCGGAAACACCCCGCCGCATGAGCCGGCTCATTGAGGAGCGTCGCCAGCAAATCCCCGCGCGGACTCGTCCGCTCCCCATACGCGCACTCGACCCCCAACACCGTTAGCGGGAGTCGCGCAGCGACCCATGCCTCATTTGTCAGCCAGGTCACCGGCAGGTGGCTCACGCGCTGCCGCAGCAGTTTGGAATCGTGATTGCCCCACACGCCGACGACCCCAAGCGTCGTCTTCGCCGCCGCGACCATCCGGCAGGTCAGTTCGTAAGCCACCGACTCGGACCCGGGCTTGTCCATCAGATCGCCCGTGAGCACAAGCAGGTCCGTCTCCGTCTCGTCCAGCGCCGCGATGATCTGGTCGTGTCGTCCGCGCGCCCGCCGGGCGTGCAGATCGGTGATCTGAAGGATGCGGAACCCCTCCAGGGCCGGGGGCAGGCCCGGCAGGTACAGCGAAAAAGCTTCAATGAGCGGGTGCATCGACTACATCCGGCGGGCTTGCGGGGAACTTCCGGGGGCTTGTATCGTCGTAAGACTTTGGCTATTCTATGATACTGGTGCAGGTTATCGCTTTGTGGGAGGTCACACATGGCAAAAATGTTCTACACGCTCGAGGAAGCCGCCGACAAGCTGGGCGTGCCCGCGGATCACATCAAGAAGATGGCCGATGAAGGCAAGCTTCAGCAGTTCCGCGATCGCGACAAGCTCATGTTCAAGCGCGAGCAGGTCGACGAGATTTTCGCCATGTCGCGCACCGTCAAGATCGACGGCGGCGAGGACGAAATCCGTCTCTCCGGCGACGATCCCAAAAAGAGCGAAACCGACACGATCGACCTGATCAGCGAAACGAGCGTCGAGCAGCCCAAGGATACGCAATCGCTCAAGAGCGCCACCGCGACGGGCATCAGCGTCTTCGACGCCGACGAAGTCTCAGCCGCCGACCCGATGGCGCAAACGCAGATCACCTCCAGTTTCGTCACCGATGATGAAGAGTTGTCCCTTGAATCGGTCGGGTCCGGCTCGGGCCTGCTCGATCTGACGCGCGAATCCGACGACACGAGTCTCGGAGCCGTCGAACTGCTCGAAGACATCGTGCCCGGCGGCGTGGACTCCGACGCCAAGATGGGCGGCGGGTCGGGCCTGCAAACCCTGCCCGGCTCGTCCACCGGCATCTTCGAAGGCGCCGGCGGCGCTGAAAGCGCCCCGTCCGGCCTCGCTGACCTGGACACCGCCCCGGCCTACGACGCCGGCGCGGTCGGATGGGTCGTCGAGGAAGACGATCCCGTCGGCGATGGGTTCGGCGGCGGCATGCTGCTGGGCGTCTTCGGCGTCCTCGTCGTCGTCGCCATCGTCGCCATGACCGGCGTGCAGGGACTCATCGTGGACCTGACCAACGCACTGGCCGAAGGCAACAAGGACATGACCACCGGACTGATGTACTACGGCGGAATGGCCGTCGCCTGCATCATCTTCGCCCTCGTCGGCCTGTTCCTCGGCAAGGCCCGCGCCCGCGGTTGAGTGCGGCGGCCGGCGTCGACATCGATCCCGGATAATTGCGCCGGCAGGTGTGTGATTTTCACTCCGCGCTCCACATTCCCTATTCCGCACTCCCTCGATGCTCAGCCCCTACGGCAAACCGCAAACCACGATCATCGCCGCCCTCGGTCTCGCCGCCTTCGTCGCGGCATTGATCGCGCACGGGTGGATCACCGCCGCGATCGTGTTTGTCGTGACGCTCGTGCTGCTGGCGTTTTTCCGTGACCCCAACCGCACCGTGCCGACGATGCGCGGGCAGGTCGTCGCGCCCGCCGACGGACGCATCAGCTCGATTCATCAGCTCGAGCATTACGAGCCGCTCAACGGACCGGCCGTGTGCATCCGCATTTTTCTGTCCGTCCTCGATGTGCATGTCAACCGCTCCCCGATGCACGGTCGCGTCGTCAGCATCACCCACAAACCCGGCCAGCACCTCAACGCCCTCAAAGCCGAGTCCGCCGAACTCAACGAGTCCGTCACGCTCGTGTTCAACAATCCCGCGCACGATCTGCCTGTCTGCGTCGTCCGCCAAGTCGCCGGCGCCATCGCCCGACGCATCGTCACCGGCGTCGCCGTCGGCGACATCCTCCAGCGCGGCCAGCGCTTCGGCCTCATCAAATTCGGCTCCACCACCGAACTCTATCTCCCCCACCCCGATCGCGTCGAACTCCGCGTCCAGCAGGGCCAGTACGTCTACGGCGGCGCCACCGTCCTCGCCCACGTCCCCTCCCTCGCCGACCTCGCCGACGACGCCCCCGACAAACCCGCCCAGACAACCACCCCCGTTTAGCGGCGGGGCGCCGCCCCGCGCTTCGCCTTCCGCGCACGATCAAAGCGTCGGGCGTTGCCCGACCGCTAAACAAATCCGCGCATTAAAAAGCCGCGCGACACTTCGCCGCGCGGTCATTCATTGATTCATATCAATCGTCGTATTACTGTTCGACCGGCGCGTCCAGATCGACCGCCTTTTCGCTCAGAAGCACCAGCTTGTTGGCGTTCATCTGGGCGAACCCGCCCGACAGGTCGAAGCGCTTGTGCGATCCGCCCGGCAGCGTCAGGTCCAACCGCCCTTCGCCAAGCTGCACCAGCAGCGGCGCGTGACCCGTCTGAATCCCCATCTGCCCGTCGTGGGCCGGCAGATTCGCGTACGTCACCGCCGCATCAAACACCGACTTCTCCGGCGTCACCAGACTGCATTGAAAACCATCGGCCATGAGAGGGCTCCGTTTCGAGACGCGCATTTTAGGAGGTGGACGGGGAGTGTCAAACGGGAAATGTCCAATGACCAAGCACCAATGACCAAGGAAATGTTCAAATAACCCAATGTCAAAATCAAGGGCCGCAGGCCGTTCCTTCCTTGGTCATTGGGATTTGGTCCTTGGTCATTCCCGTCCGCTCGCGCAACACACTCGCCGCACTTCAAACCAATTTCCCCAACTCCAACTTCAACACCCGATCCGCCCGGTCCGCGACGCTCTGGTCGTGCGTGACCATCACGATCGTCTGCCCCTCGTCGTGAAGCTCGGTCAGAAGCTCCATGATCCGCGTGCCCGTCGCGCGGTCAAGGTTGCCCGTCGGCTCGTCGGCCAGCAAGACCTGCGGCCCGTTGATCAGCGCACGCGCGATCGCCACGCGCTGCCGCTCACCGCCTGACAACTCCTTGGGCCGATGCTTGAGCCGCTCGGTCAGACCGAGCTTCGCGAGCAGCGACCGTGCCTTCTCCTTCTCCATTCGGCTGTGCCCGAACCAGCGCGGCAGGGCCATGCTCACCATCGTGCTGATGAGCGTGTTCTCCAGAACATTCAGCTCCGGCAGCAGATGATAAAACTGAAACACGAAACCCACATGCCGATTGCGGAACCGGTCCCGCCGCCATGTGGAAAGCTCATACAGGTCCTCGCCCTCGAAAAGCACATCGCCCTGGTCCGGCGTGTCGAGCCCGCCGAGCAGATGCAGCAGCGTGCTCTTGCCCGACCCCGAGGCGCCGAGGATGCATAGCCACTCCCCGCGCTTCACGCTCAGGTCCACGCCGCGCAAGACATGCAGTTCCTCATGCCCCATGCGATAGCGCTTGTGCAGATTCGTCGCATGCAGAATCGTGTTGTCGGATTTCTTACTCATGCGGCGGCTCCGAAGCCGGGGGTTGAACCGCCGAGACGCCGAGAGCGCCGAGGCAAGACGGAAAAGCACCAAAACTGGTGAACAAACCGTCCCGGCCTTTCTCCGCGTTCTCTGCGTCTCGGCGGTTCAACATCATCGTCCTATTCATATCGCAACGACTCCACCGGATCGACGCGCGCCGCCTTGATCGCCGGCAGGGCCGCGCCGATCACCGACGATACGATCGCGACAAGGACGATCACGATCGCCTCGCGCGGATTGATGTGGCTGGGGATGCGATCGAAGAAGTACACGCTCCGGTCCCAGATGACAATGCCGAACGTCGCCCCGAGCCAGGCGTGAATCTCGTTGATGTACGTCACGATCAGGTAGGCGATCCCCGCGCCCATCGCCGCGCCGATCGTTCCGATGGCCAGACCGAAACTCAGGAAGATCGACGCCACGCCCGAGCGCGACGCGCCGATCGCCCGCAGGATGCCGATGTCGCGCGTCTTTTCCAGGACGATCATGTAGAAGATCACGCCGATCATCACCACCGCCACGATCGAGATGATCCCGAACAGCACGGTCATGAGCCCCTTCTCGTTCTCGACCGCCGACAAAAATGCCGCCTGCCGCTGCTCCCACGTGCTGATGCTCATCATCATCCACGGGAGCGATTCCTTGTGCGTCTCCGAAAATTTCTTGTACGCCGCCTGCACCGCGATGCAGAGCTGATTCGCGCTGACCCCGTCCGCCGCCTTGACGTGAATCTCCGTGCAGCGGGCGGGAATTTTGCCGATGATCTTCGTCGGATGCTCCGGATCGACCCGATCCGCCGCGTCCATCACCATCATCCGCTGCGCCGCATCGAACGGCACGAACACCCGGTGGCTGTCCACATCGTACACCCCGCTGTTGAATTCATTGATCACCACGAACTGATCCACCGCCGGCTCGATCACGCCCCCCTTCTCCGTCACCGGCAGCACCGTCAGCGTCAACTGCGCTCCGACGATCGCCGGCGAAAACCGATACGACCCGTCGTGCATGCGGATGTTGTACGGACTGACCTCGATCCCCGTCACCATCGCCGGCCTGTCCGCCACCGGCTCCCACGCCGGCTTCATCGCAATCGCCGCCCCCACCGGATCGCGATCCTTGTAAAGCTGCTTGACGCTGTCGTAAATCAGCTCGCCATACTCATCGCGCGTCTCAAACCGCTTGGGCGTCCAGTACAGCGTCTTGCGATAGCTCGTCACCGCGTCGTAACCCGCCCCGTCGATCCCGTACACCTGCACTTCCTTGATCCGGTCCCCGATCTTCAAAAGCCCGTAGGCAATGATGATCGGCGTCGACGCCTTCGCCTCCGGCAGCTTGTTGATCTCCGCCATGATCTGGTCATACTGCGGAAACCCGCCCAGCCCCGCATACAGCGACACATCGCCCATGACGGTGTGCCCCGCATTGCGCACCAGATCGAGAAAGCCCCCCATGACGCTGATGACGATGATCACCATCGCCGTGCAAAGCGTCACCGCCCCCAATGCAAACACCGGAATGAGCTTGCGGCGAAGGTAGCGGAATGTCAGGAGCAGTTTGTACATGACGCGTATTGAACGATGAAAGCGCTTGTCATTCTCGTCTTGGCATCAAAGCGAGATACGGCGGAGGCCGTCCTTGAGTGTCGTGACATTGAAGTTGATGAGCAGTGCGGTCTTCTTCCGTGTTGCCTTCAGATAGGACAACACCTGTGCTGTATGAATCGGCAATATCGTATCGACAGCCTTGAGTTCAACAACGAGATTCCCGCCAACAAGAAAATCCAATCGACCAGCCCCAACAGTCTGTCCCTTGTAGTCGATATCGACATCGACCTGACGAGCAAAGGCGATCCGCCTGATGGTTAACTCATGCACCAGCGCCATCTCATAGACCGATTCTAAAAAGCCCGGCCCGAGAATGCGATGCACTTCAATGGCTGCCCCGATGACTGATTCCGTCTGAGCATCATGATCAAGCCGACGCTCACCCGGCCCAGCAACCTTATCCACGTCAAAGGGCTCCCGGCTCATCGCCCATCACTCCGACAAGTCTGAAAATACCGATTAAACCACCGAGACACCGAGGACACCGAGAGCAAGACAAAAGAAGCACATCCTGATCTCTCCCTGCCTTCCTCGGTGTTCTCGGTGTCTCGGTGGTTCATGTTCTTGCCTTTCACCCTTGCGGGCGCATCAGGGGGAAGAGGATCACGTCGCGGATGCTCGCCGCGCCGGTGAGCATCATGACGAGGCGGTCGATCCCTAAGCCCATGCCTCCCGCCGGCGGCATGCCGACGCGCAGGGCTTCGAGGAAATCCTCGTCGACCTTCTGCTGCTCGTCCTTGTCGCCGACCTGATGGCGGAAGTGCCGCTCCTGCACATCCGGATCGTTCAGCTCCGAATACCCCGGGCTGATCTCCTGCCCGTTGATCGCCAGCTCATACACATCCGCGAAGAACGGATCATCCCTGTTCTCCTTCGCCAGCGGAATCACCACACTCGGCACATGCGTGACGAAACACGGATCAATGAGCGTGTGTTCGATGACCTTTTCGTAGACTTCGACAAGCTGCTCGGCCGGCGTGCCGTCGAGCTTCAAATCCTTGCCGGGGTTGGATGCGCGAAGCTGATCGATCTGCTCGGCCGAGAGCGCCTGCTTGTCAAACTTCCATCCCGTCCGCTCTTCGACAAGATCGACCATCCGCACGCGCCGCCACGGTCTTGTCAGATTGATCGTCTTCGCGACATTGCCATCCGCATCCTTGTGCTCGATGATCAGCGTGCCGAGCACTTTCTGCGCAACCGTCGTGACCATCTCTTCGACGAGGTCGGCCATGGTTTCCCATGACCCGAACGCTTCGTAGGCCTCGAGCATGGTGAACTCGGGGTTGTGGCGGGGGCTGATGCCTTCGTTGCGGAAGTTGCGGTTGATCTCAAAGACCTTGGGAAATCCGCCGACGAGGAGGCGCTTGAGGTACAGTTCGGGCGCGATGCGCAGGTAGAGCGGGATGTCGAGGGCATTGTGATGCGTCACGAACGGCCGGGCGGCGGCGCCGCCGGCGAGGGGCTGCATCATCGGCGTCTCGACTTCGAGGAACCCCCGGCTGCGCAAAAACTGGCGCATCTCCTCGATGATGGCGATGCGCTTCTGCATCGTCGCCATCACGTCGGGGTTGACGTACAGATCGACATACCGCTTGCGGTAGCGCTGCTCGGGATCGGTGAGCCCGTGCCATTTCTCCGGCGGCGGGGCGAGCGACTTGGCGGCGATGACGAACCCGTCGTCGCCGCTGGCCCAGACGGTGATTTCGCCGGTCTTGGTTTTGGCGAGGGGGCCGGCGACGACGATCTGATCGGAAAGGTCGGTGAGCTTGGCGAGCTTGAAGGCGTCGGGGGCGACGGACTTTTTGCTGATGGCGACCTGCACGTCGGCGGTGGCGTCGCGCAGGGTCATGAAGATGAGGTTGCCCATCTCGCGACGCAGCATGACCCGGCCGGCGATTTTCACGACGGGGCGCTGATCGCTGGCCGCGTCGGCTTTGTGGGCTTCATCGGCTTGTGCGTCGTAGCGGTCGCGGGCGGCGGCGAGGGTGATGAGCCCGTCGATGCGATGACCGTAGGGGTCGATGTGAAACTCATCGCGCAGGCGGGCGAGTTTGGCTCGCCGGTCGGCTTCGACGGTGTTGGCGGGATGCTCATGGGCCGGGTTTTCAGGGGCGTCAGACATAGTTCGACCATCGTAGCGAGCCAGCCCCCGGAAGCAACGGCGGCGGGGCAGCCGGGCCCGCGTCCTCGGCGTCTCGGCGGTGAATTTCCAGGTAATTCGGTCCACGCCTGTAACGCACCGTCCTCAGCGTCATCAGACCATGACGAAAGGAACATTACCATGAGTGCCAACTACAAGAACAAAGTCGTCGTCGTCACGGGAGCGTCCAAAGGGATCGGGGCGGAGATCGCCCGGCAGTTCGGAGCGGCCGGGGCGAGCGTGGTCGTGAACTACAGCTCGTCCAAGGCCGGGGCGGACAAGGTGGTGGACGCCATTCAGGCCGCCGGCGGCAAGGCCGTCGCGGTGCAGGCGAACCTCGCTGTCGAAGCCGACGTCCGCAAGCTCTTCGCCGAAACCAAGAAGGCGTTCGGCCGGGTCGACGTGCTCGTCAACAACGCGGGCATCTACGACATGCAGCCCCTGGAGAATATCACCGCCGATAGCTTCCACAACCAGTTCAACCTCAACGTGCTGGGCCTGCTCTTCGCCTCGCAGGAGGCGGCGAAGCTGATGAGCGATGGCGGGAGCATCGTGAACATCAGTTCGATCGTGGCGGTCTACACGCCGCCGGCTTCAGCGGTGTACAGCGCGACGAAGGCGGCGGTCAACGCCATCACCAGCGTGCTGGCGAAGGAGCTTGGCCCGAAGAAGATTCGCGTCAACGCCGTGAACCCCGGGCTGGTCGAGACGGAGGGGACGACGTCGCTGGGGCTGGTCGAAGGCGACTTCCACAAGATGTATGAACAGCAGGCCCCGCTCGGCCGCATCGGCGCGCCCGGCGACATCGCCCCGGCCGTGATGTTCCTCGCCTCGCCCGATGCGAGCTGGGTCACCGGCGAAACGCTCTACGTCGGCGGGGGATTCAAATGAAAAGGCGTCAGACGTCAGCGGTCAGGTGTCAGCAGGAAAATGCTGATGCTTGACCGCTGATCGCTGACAGCTACTTTCTTCGGAACGGTGCGGCGAGCATGGCCAGAAGCGATCGCGATTCGGTGGGGTCCGCGCCGTCGAGGCCCTGACGGATCGTCGTCGGGTCGTCCCGGCGGCGGAACGTGCCGAAGAGGCGGTCCCAGAACGAGAACACCGAGCCGTAGTTCGAGTCGGTCTCCGGCTGCACATCGCTGTGATGGACCCAATGCACCCACGGCGTGACGATCAGCCAGCGCATCAGCCGGTCCACCCGATCCGGCACGCGCACGTTGGAATGATGAAACAGAATCACCGGCTCAAGCACGCATTCGTACACCAATAACTGCTCGAGCGTCAGCCCCAGCACCGGCACGACCGCGAGCCGGGCCAGCGACGAGAGCGCGATCTCGACGATGTGAAAGCGCATCGCGGAGCTGGCGTCCATTTCAGTTTCCGTGTGATGCACGCGATGAAACCGCCAAAGCCACGGCAGCTTGTGATTGGCGACGTGCCACGCGTACATCCATGCATCGAACATCACAAATGCGACGATCCACCTCGCCCACGCCGGCAGTACGATCCGATGCAAGAGGCCCCATTGCTGCTGCGCGACCAGCGCGAGCGCCGACGCGAAAATCAGCGCGACCACCGCGGCGTTGATGAAACCCAGCGCGAGATTGCGGGCATCGTGCCGCAGCCGGTCGCGCCGGCCGAGGTATTGCGGCATGATCGATTCGAGCACCCAGAGCGTCGCCAGCACGCCGACGATCAGCCCCAGCTTGATGAAGCGCGGATCGGTCATCGCGATACATGATATCGCCGGTGCGGTCGATGCGTCGCCGAGGCGAAAGCTGCGGGATGGGCATCCCTCAGCTTTTCGTCGTCAACGCGATCGCGTCACTCTTCACTGATGCGGAGCACCTGCGTGCTGGTGACTTCCTTGTTGGTTCGCACGAGCGTGCGGCCGCCGAGGGTGAGACTGATTTCCAGTTCGAGCGTCTGGTCCCCGTTGGAGCCGACGACTTCGTGGCGCGTCGTGTCGAACATGATCTGCGAGCTCTGCGTGGCCTTGACCGTTCGCACCTTGATCGGCGGCGCGTTGGCGGGCACGTCCGACATGTCCGGCTCGAAAGTCATCTTCGAATTGCGATTGATCATCGCCACGTCGATCCCCGCGATCTTCTCCACGCCCGTCAGGTTGTACGTCGAGTCGAAATGGATGATCCCCATGCGGTGCGATCCATCGTGCTGCTCGCTCCATTTCGCGCCCGGCTTGGCGCCCGCCGGCCCGCCGACGAGCACGGCCAAATCCATGGCGATCTCCTGAAAATACGACTCGTCGAGCTTCTCGCCCGCCGGGCCGGCCTTGTCCTGAATCGCTTTGAACCCGCTGACGTGTCCGATCGTGCCGTCGGGGCCGACCGAGACTTCCAATGGCGCGCCGGTGATGGCGTTGATCCATGTGCGGAGGCCTTCGGTGGCCGGGTCGGACCCGCGGCCGTCGACTTCGAGCTTCGTGCCGCTCGGGTCGGTGATCTTCATGGTCAGCTTGTCGAGCGTCATGCGCGCCGTCCCGCCGGACTGACCCGGGCCGGGCGTCTTGATGATCTGCCACGTGACTTCCCCGCCGAGCTCCACCACCGACTCGGCCGGCTCGGTCATGCCCTGAATCTGCTGCACGGTCAGTTCCGTCTGCGTGATGCGGTAGCGGCTGACCTGGCCTTCGGTCCAAATCGGGCGAAGGTCGTAGCCGTCGCCGTCGGCCGCCCGCGCGGCGGCGCCGGCGGCGAGGATCAACATGAACACGATTCGATTCAGGCGATGTTTCATGGGAACCACACTTTCAATACGGGTCGCGTTTTCGTTTGGCCGCGAGCCATCGGCAAGCGCTCGCCGCCAACATCAGGGCAGATACGCCTTCCGTGCCGGTTGATCGTTGACGCTGATCATTTGAATTTCGCTCACGCGCCACAGGCCGGCGGACTTTCTCCAGTGTAGCAGCCATTGGCTCTTTGTGGGGAATTCGCCGCCGTCGGACCGGATGCGGACATAGATGGCGAACCAGATCTGACCGGCATCGGGCGCATCGACGCGGGCTTCGAGGGCGGTGATCGAGCCGGCCTGAATGTTGTACTTGGCGCTGGCGCGCTGGGCCATGGCGATGATCTGATCGCGGTTCATCAGAAAGAAAGTCACGTTTTCATCCAGCAAACCGCTCATCGCCGCGGCGTCGATCGGCTCGCGCGCCACGGCGTCGACGAGCGCCTGCGTCCGCTCCGCCAGTTGCTCCCGATCCGTGTGAACGGCGTTCGCAATCAGCGGAACGGCGATCGCGCCCAAGAGCGGAAACAGGGCGGATCGCTGCATCCGGATCTTCTCGAGTCGTCCGCCGACGACGAACAGCGCCGCCGCGATGGCCAGAAAGAAAATGACCAGCGGCCAGGGATTCTCAAAAAGGATGTGCTCCAGCAGCGGCGGGTTGGGCCAGTCGGTCGGCAAACTTCAAGCCCTCGGCTTGGGGGTTCCGATAAGAACACAAGCGCCCCGGCGGAGTCGGGGATGCGTGATTATATCTTTGTGGAGCTTCGTTTATCGCATGTCGACGGTTTTGGATCGCAATCTCGCCGCACTGTCGCGGCATAACGCCGTGGCGGCGGAGCAGATTCGACAATCCGCCCCGATCGACGGGCTGGAGTGGACCGCCGCGCGCGATGGGGCCGAGTCGGCCTCCGTGGCGGCGCAGTCCGACGACGGCCGGCTCATCCGAATCACCCTCGCCTCGCGCCATCAGCCGCTCACCGACGCCGAGCAGTTCGCCGCCAAGGCCAACCTCAATGACCACGGCACGATCATCGTGCTCGGGTTCGGCCTCGGGTATCACGTGAGCAAACTCGCCGACCGCGTCGCCGGCAAGGGACTGCTGGCCATCTATGAACCCGACGCCGGCCTGATGCGCTCGGTGCTCGAACGCATCGATTACTCGACGATGTTCGCCCGGGGCGTGCTGCTTTTGCTCGGCTCGCCGGACGAAGCGGAGATGACCCGGCGCTTCGAGCCGCACGCGAGCTTGATCACGCAGGGCGTCGAGTTCCTGTCCCACGCCCCGACGCGCCGGCTTCACGAAACCGACCTGACCGCGTTCACCGAGAAGTTCACGAAAGTCGTCGCCTTCGTGCGGACGACGATGGCGACCACGCTCGTCAACGCCGCGCTGACCTGCCGCAACCTCGCGCACAACATCGGGCACTACGCCGCGGGCGCGACGGTCAACGAGCTGGCCGGCGCCGCGGCGGGGTATCCGGCGGTGCTCGTGTCGGCGGGGCCGAGTCTGGCGAAGAATGTCGCGCTCCTGTCCGAGCCGGGCATGCGCGAGCGCGTGGTGATCATCGCCGTGCAGACCGTGCTCAAGCCGCTGCTCGATCGCGGCATCCGTCCGCATTTCGTCACGGCCCTGGACTATCACGAAATCTCGGCGCGCTTCTACGAAGGTCTGCCGCCATTGCCCGACGTGACGCTCGTCGCCGAGGCCAAGGCGCATCACGCCATTCTCGACGCCTACCCCGGTCCGATCCGCATTCTGCAAAACAGCTTCCTCGACCGCCTGCTGGGCCCGCTGCATCGGCCGATCAAGCCGATGAAGCCCGGCTCGACGGTGGCGCATCTGTCGTTCTATCTCGCTCAACATCTCGGTTGTGATCCGATCATCTTCATCGGACAGGACCTGGGCTTTTCCGACGGACTCTACTACAGCCCCGGCACGGCGATTCACGATGTCTGGGCCCCCGAGCTGGGCGTGTTCAACACGATCGAGATGATGGAATGGCAGCGCATCGCGCGGCACAAGGCGCATCTTCAGAAACGCACCGATGTGCACGGCCGCCCCATCTACTCCGACGAACAGATGCTCACCTACCTCGCCCAGTTCGAGCGCGACTTCGCCCAGGCGTCGCAGACGATCATTGACGCCACCGAAGGCGGCCTGCCCAAACAGCACGCCGCGGCGATGACCCTCCGGGCGGCGCTCGATCTGTACGCGCTTCGGCCGCTGACGCATCTGCCACAGGCGAGCACTTCGCTCGATGCCCAGCGGCTGGCGCTGGTCGACGACCATCTGCGCCGCCGGCTCGAACAGGTCAAACGATTCCGCAACACCAGCGAACAAACCCTGCCGCTGCTGCGACACATGATCGAAGATCAGCGGGACCATGCGAAGATGGACCGCCTTTTCGATCAGCTCGAAAAGCGCAAGCGCGAAGTCGCCGAGCTTCAGGAAGCGTTCACGCTCGTCAACGACCTCAACCAGATCGGCCTGTTCAAGCGCGTCCGCGCCGACCGGGCCATCGAGGCGGGCGAACACGAAGACCCCTACCTGCGTCAGGCCCGCCAGCTCGATCGCGATATCGACAATGTGCAGTGGCTCGTCGATTCGTGCACGGAGACGCTGGAGATTCTGCATGAGTCGATCAGCCGACTCAAAACGCAGAAGCAACAGGCCGCCGCTGAGCGAGGCGCCGCATGATCCGACCCGCCGCACGCATCATCGCCCTGCTGCCGATGACATCGAACGTCAAGGGCACGCATCTTTCGACGACGCTCGATCGGCTGAGCCGGTGCAAACTGCTGGACCGCATCGTCGTGATTCACAGTGCCGACCGCCCGCTGCCGGCGATGCCCAAATCCGGCCGCGTCGGCGTGCATACCGTCGACGGCCCGGTCGATGACACCGTTCACGCCTCGCGTCAGATCGCCCGCGCGTTTTCGCCCACCGCATGGCGCGGCGGACTGGGGGGCGCGTGCTGCTACGACGAAGTCCTCGCCGCCCGCGCCATGGTGTCCGCGCTCGACGCCTTCGAGGCGACCGCCGGGCTGATCGTCTCCCCCGACTGGCCCGCCGTCGACCCGGCGCTGTGCGACGCGGTCATCGAGCGCCATCTGCGCCAGAGCGAGCAGATGAAACTGGCCTTCACGCAGGCGCCGCCGGGGCTGGCGGGCTGCCTCGTCGAGCGCGACCTGATGGCGGAACTCGATCGGAAGCAGGCGACGATCGGCTCTCTGCTCATGTATCAGCCGCACCTCCCGCAGGGCGACCCCATCGGCAAGGACCCGTGCGTGCTCATTGATCCCGTGGTGCGCGGTTTCATGGGCCGCATCAGCGTCGACGCCCCGCGCTGGCGCCGGCTTTTGGACCGACTCGGAGGGGCGGACCTGACGGCCCGCCAGATCGTCGAAAAGCTCGCGCCGCACCTGGACGAGGCCAGTCTGCCGATGCCCCAGCAGGCGACGCTCGAACTCACCAGCGCGCGCCTCGCCACCGGGCCGATCGTACCGCAGCATCACGTGGCGGTGAGTCGGCCGAACATCCCGGTCGATGACGCCAGGCGCGTCATCGCCTCGCTGGCGGTCGAGCCGGACGTCGCGCTGACGCTGGGCGGGCTCGGCGATGCGCTCCTGCATCCGCAATGGCGCGACATCATCGCCGCGGCGCGCGAGGCGAACATTCGCGCGGTGCACGTCGAAACGGACCTGCTCGTCGATCAGGCGGCGCTGGAAGCGCTGATCGAATCGGAGGCGGACGTCATCAGCGTCCGCATCAACGCCGACGCGCCGGCGACGTACGAGAAGCTCATGGGCATCGATGCATTCAATCGCGTGCTCACGAACGTCGAATGGCTCCTCAATCACCGCAAGGCGGGCCGGCCGTGGATCGTGCCCCGGCTTGTCAAAACGGCGGAGAATGTGCACGAACTGGAGAGCTTTTTCGATCGGTGGATGTATTACTGCGGGCATGCGGTGATCGAAGCGCCGACGACCGGCGGGGGACTGATGCCGGACCTGGCGGTGCTCGACATGTCGCCGCCGAAGCGCGTGACCTGCCGCCAGCTCGCGCGCCGCATGACGATTCACAGCGACGGATCGCTGGCGCTGTGCGATCAGGACTGGCGCGGCGGGACGCCCGGCCGGCTCGACGAACAATGGAAAGCGCACACGCAACTGCGACAGGCCCACGCCGACGGCTGCTACCGGCAAACGCCCCAGTGCGCCGGCTGCCGCGAATGGCATCGGCCGTGAGCGACGCATCATCTATGACCAAGACACTGTGCATCATTCTCGCGCGGGCCGGGTCTAAAGGTCTGCCGTCCAAGAACGTCATCGATCTCGTCGGTCGCCCGATGATCGAGTACACGCTCGACCACGCCTTCGCCGCCCGCCGCCTCGATCGCATCGTGGTGAGCACCGACGACGCCGTCGCCGCGAAGATCGCCCATCGACGGGGCGCCATCGTCGTCGGCCGGCCCGCTGAACTCGCCCACGATACCGCGACCATCGACGACGCCGCGCGTCACGCGCTGACCACGATCGAGGAAGCGGAGCACGCGCGCTACGAACAGATCGTCATTCTCTACGCCAACATCCCCGTGCGCCCGCTTGACCTCATTGACGCGTCAATCGACAAGCTGCAAAAGACCGGCTGCGACAGCGTGCAGTCGGTGTATCGCGTGGGCAAGACGCATCCGTTATGGATGCGCCAGCTTGTCGGCGAGCAGCACGATGAGCTGATCGCGTATCAGGAAAATCAGATCTACCGTCGGCAGGACCTTCCGCCGGTGTTCATGCTCAACGGCGGGATCATCGCCGTGCGGCGCGCCGCGCTGATGAACGTCATCCCCGGTCAGCCGCATGCTTTTTTGGGTACGGACCGTCGCGCGATCGTGACGGACGAAGCGGCGGTGATCGACGTGGACACCCCGCGCGATCTGGCGATCGCGCGCGCGACGCTCCAAAGCGCCCAGCGCGGCGAGGCGGTCACGCCGCGGACCTTCCCGCCGATGCACATCGCCGAGCGCGCCATCGGGGCCGGTCAGCGCGCTTATGTCATCGCCGAGTTGGGCGTCAATCACGACGGCTCCGTCGAGCGGGCGCTTCAGCTCACCGCCGCGGCCAAGAATGCCGGGGCCGACGCCGTCAAGCTGCAACTGTTCGACGCCAAGCTGCTCTTGAGCAGCGAAGCGATGCTCGCGGCGTATCAGCGCGCCAGCGCGCACGACCCGCACGAGATGCTCGCCCGGCTTCAGCTTAGTGTCGATGACATGCTTCAGGTCCGGGCTGCCTGTCGGCGCATGGGCCTTGGTTTCATCGTGACGTGCTTTTCCATCGAGCTGCTGTCGGCGATGCGCCGGCTCGACGTCGATGCCGTGAAGATCGCTTCGCCCGACGCGGTGAATCTGCCGCTCATCGAGGCGATGCTCACGCTTCGCAAGCCGCTGATTCTTTCGACGGGAACGTGCGGGTTCGACGAGCTGACGCCGACGCTGCTGCGGTGCGCCAAGCATCCGCTGACGCTGCTGCACTGCGTCAGCGCGTACCCGACGCCGCCCGAGCACGCCAATCTCCGCCGCATCGGCGCGCTGGCGGCGACGTTCGGCCGGCCCGTCGGCTATTCCGATCACACCGACGACCCGAGCACCGGCATGCTCGCCGTCGCGCAGGGCGCGACCGTCATCGAAAAACATCTGACGTACGACACCGCCGCCGCGGGCCCCGATCATGCCGCGAGCTTCGATCCCGATCAGCTTCGCGATTACATTCGGCGCATCCGCGCCGCGGAGCGGATGCTCGCCGGCGATCCGTATCACATCAGCGAGCCGGAGCGCGAAGTTCGTAAGGTCAGCCGGCAGAGCGTCTGCGTCGTCCGCGATCTGCCCGCCGGTCATGTGCTCACGCGCGCCGACCTGACCGTCAAGCGCCCCGGCACGGGCATTCCCGCCGCGCAGCTCAGCGCCGTCGTCGGCCGCCCGCTGCTCAAGGCCGTCCGCGCCAACGCCCTGCTTCACGAAAGCGACCTTGAATCGAGCCAGAACCGCTGCGATGATGGTGACATCACCCAGCGGGACGTCGCTTGAGCAATCGCCGCACCATCGCCGTCGTCACGGGTTCGCGGGCTGAATACGGCCTGCTCGCGCCTGTCATGCGCGCGATCGCCGATCGCTCCGATCTTTCGCTGCGCGTCCTCGTCGCCGGGGCGCATCTCGTGACGGGCACGGAGCGCGATGTGAAGTTCAAGGTCGCGGCGCGCATCCCGATGCAGCAGCGCGGCAAGACGGGACGACTTGCTGACGCGCTTGCCTTGTCGCGCGGCGTGGCGGGATTCGCCAGGGCGTTCGACAAGCTCAAGCCCGACTTCGTGCTCGTGCTCGGCGACCGCATCGAGCCGTTCGCGGCGGCGAGCGCGGCGAGCGTCGGCGGGTTTCGCGTAGCGCATATTCACGGCGGCGATCGGGCGGAGGGCGTAGCGGACGAGGCGATGCGCCATGCGATCAGCAAGCTCGCGCATATGCACTTCGCCGCGTCGGCGCTCAGCCGCAAGCGGCTTTTGAAGATGGGCGAGCAGCATGTGTACTTCACCGGCTCGCCCGCCGCCGACGGACTCAACCGCGTCAAGCCGGCGAAGGATGCGCCGCAAATCATCGTTCTTCAGCACCCAATTGGCGCGGACGATGCGAAAGAGCGCCGCTGGATGCGACAGACGCTCGCGGCGACGGAGGGGTTTCATCGCCTCGTGATGGGTCCCAACACCGACCCCGGCAGCGCGGGCATCGTCGCCGCCCTGCCGCCCAATGCCGTCGATCACATGGCGCGCGACCGCTGGTTGTCGATGCTCGCCGGGGCGCGCGTGCTCGCAGGCAACTCCTCGGCCGGTCTCATCGAGGCGGCCGTCCTCAAAACGCCCGTCGTCAACATCGGCCCGCGCCAAGGCGGACGCGAACGCCCGCGGAACGTCATCGACTGCGACTACGGCGAGAAGGAAGTCCGCCGGGCGATCAAGCGGGCCATGAAGCTCGACCTCGACAAGCTCAAGCATCCCTACGGCGACGGCCGGGCGTCGAAACGCATCGCCAAACTCCTCGCCGCCGTCTCGCTCGAAACGATCAGCGTCCGCAAGCACAACGCGTATTGAACGCCGCATGACCACCGCACCGATCATCACCCTGCTCACCGACTTCGGCCTGTCCGACGTCTACGTCGGCATCATGAAAGGCGTCATCCTCACGCGCTGCCCCGCCGCGACGATCATCGATCTCACTCACGATCTGCCGCAGGGCAACATCCCGCAGGCCGGCTACCTGCTCGCCGCGGCGTGGCGCTACTATCCGGCCGGCACGGTGCACTGCGCCGTCGTCGATCCCGGCGTCGGCACGGACCGGCGGATCATCGCCGCCGAGGTCGACGATCAATTCTTCATCGCGCCCGACAACGGGCTTCTGTCGAATGTGTTTGACGAAGGCGAGGTGAAGCGGGTCGTGAGCGTGGAGAACGAAACGCTGATGCTCGAGCCGATCAGTCAGACATTTCACGGGCGCGACATCTTCGCGCCGTGTGCGGCGTCGATCGCGGCGGGATTGCGGCTTGAGGCGCTGGGACCGGCGACGGATGAATGGATTCATCTGCCGCGCATTGAGCCGGGCCTCGGCCCGCATGGGCGGCGCACGGGTCAAGTGATTCACATCGACCGTTTCGGCAACATCATCACGAACCTGAGAGCCGCGGACGTGCCCCGCCGGCCGCGCCTGCACATCGCGCGCCATTCGATTCGCGGCCTTCAATCCAGCTACGCCGCCGTCCCGCACGGCGAACTGCTGGCGATCATCGGATCGACCGGCCGAATCGAAATCAGCATCCACCACGGCGACGCCGCCGCCATGCTCGGCGTGAGCGTCGGCGACGAAGTCACGATCGAACGCGAAGCGGACTGAACCGCGGACGCCCCGATTGTGATCCCCCGTGAAATTCGACTAACATAGACCGGTTCGATCAGAGGGATTGTTCATGAAGATCGCGATCAGCGGATCCAACGGGCTGCTCGGCTCGGCGCTCGTGCAGAGTCTTCGCGAAGGCGAAGGACATCACACGATCCTGCGCCTCCTCCGCAAACCCACCAGCGCCACCAGCGAAACCTTCACCATTCACTGGCTCCCGACCGAGGGCACGATCCAGGGCAAGAAGCTCAACGGGCTCGACGCGGTCGTGCATCTGGCCGGCGACAACATCGCCAGCGGGCGGTGGACGAAAGCGAAGATGGACAGCATTCGGCTCAGCCGGGTGATGGGCACCAAGACGCTCTGCGATGCCATCGCGCAGGCGCCCGATCCGCCGAAGGTGCTCGTGTGCGCCTCCGCGGTCGGGTTCTACGGCAATCGCGGGGACGAGGAGCTGACCGAGCAGTCGCCGCCGGGCAAGGGTTTTCTGGCCGATGTGTGCAAACAGTGGGAGGCGGCGACGCTGCCGGCGGTGCAGCGCGGCGTGCGCGTCGTGTACCTGCGCTTCGGCGCGGTGATCTCGCCCGACGGCGGCGCCATCAAGAAAATGCTCAAGCCCTTCGAGTTCGGCGTCGGCGGCACCGTCGGGTCCGGCAAGCAGTACATCCCCTGGGTCAGTCTCGAAGACGCCGTGCGCGTCATCGAGCTTTCGCTCAACAGCAGCGCCGTCGCCGGGCCCATCAATGTCTGTGCGCCCGATCCCGTGACGAACAAACAGCTCACCAAGGCGCTCGGCGCCGCTCTGGGTCGCCCGACGATTTTCCCGCTGCCGGGTTTCGTTGCGAAGATGATCTTCGGCTCGCAGATGGCCGAGGAAGTCCTGCTCGCCAGCACCCGGGCCGTCCCGCGCAAGCTCATGAACCTCGGCTTCCAGTTCAAGCACACGGACCTGGAGGCGCTGCTTAAAAGTCAGTTGCGTCACTGATCGCCGTTACTTCGATTCGGGGTCGCCGACCTTCGTTTCGTTGACCCGCTGCTGGCCGTACCAGATATCGAGCCCTTCGCGCTTGCGAAGTGAGCGGCCGAGCGTCAGGATGGAAAGCGCCATCGTGCGCAGATGCATGCCGGCGGTGTGCGTCTGAAGTTTGCGGGCGCTGGTGCGGACATGGTGGGGCAGGATCGTGAACGGGCCGCACCGGTGCAGCGCGACGCTCAAGGCGATTTCCTCGGCCGCGAAGAACTCGGCGTTGAACCCGCCCACCGCCTCGAACGCCTCGCGCTTCACGAACACGAAGCAACCGGCGGCGAAACGCAGCGTCCTCGAAATCGTGTTCCAGAGCGTCAGCGCGATCCGACCCGAAAATGGAATCGGCGGCGTCATCTCCACCAGCGCCCCGCCCGCCGTCGAACCCGCCTGCGTGCTGCGCCACGCCGCCGCGAGCGTCCGCGGCGATATCTGCGTGTCAGCGTCGATGAAAAACAGCAGTTCGCCCCGCGCTTCCTTCGCCCCGGCGTTCCGCACCGCCGCGATGTGACGCAGCTTGACCGACACGACGCGCGCTCCCTGTTCCGCCGCGATCGAAGCCGTACGGTCCGTCGAGTCGTCGTCAACGACGATCAACTCGTACAGCTCGCCCAGCGCGCAGGCCGCCGCCTGAATGTGCGACAGCGTCTCGCCCAGAAGCGCTTCCTCATTGTGCGCGGGAACGATGAACGAAATCATACCCAAAGCGTATCACGCCCCAGCCCGACCGGCCATCGGGTCAAACCCGACGCCCTCACGCCGCCGGGGACTTGAGCAGGGCGTCGATCGGGTCGTGCGAATCGGTGAAGTCGCCGGGATTGAGCCAACTGCTTGCCGGGCCGGCGGCGAAAGCGTCCGCCTGCATCAGGGCCGCCTGAATCCGCATCTGCGCCATCGCCTTCGCCGACGCGATGCCGAACGCGTCTGCGCCGGCGGGGGCGTCGTCGTCAATGATCGTGCCCAGCGCGACGTAGTCGTCGCCGCGCATCGCATTGGTTGTCCGGGCAATCCCCGCGCGGAACGTCTCGGTGTTCTCCACCGTGTTGTCATCGACGATCGACACGCTGAACATCTTGCTCGTCTCGCCCGGCTCGAAGGTGATGACCTGCGTCGCGCCGGCAAAGTCATAGCGTCCGCGGGCGGTCCCGTTCGCCAGCCCCACCACCGCCTGCACCACTTCGTCCGACGGCTTGTCGAGCGTCAACTCGAACATCGCCGTGCCGTCCGACTCGCTGACCGTCGTCCCGGCGATGCTCACGCGTGGCGGGGGCACCTCGTCGTCGACGATCGTGCCGATGCCCTGCGAACGCGCGATCTCCGAGTTGATCGCCCGCGAAAGCACGACGCGGAACGTCTCGTCCGATTCGAGCACGTGATCGTTGACGATCGACACCGTGTACGTCCTGGTCGTCTGACCGGGGTCGAAGGTGATCCGCTGCGTCGCGCCGGTAAAGTCGTAGCGCCCGCGGGCCGTCCCGTTGGCGAGGCCGGCGATGACGCTCACGGACTGATCCGACGCCTTGTCGAGCGAGATCGTGAACGTCGCCGTGCCCGCGTCTTCGTTGACGGAGACATCGTTGATGCTGATCATCGGCGGCGGGGTTTCGTTCTCGACGATCGTGCCGTGACCGACATTGCTGGCGATCGTGGCGTTCGTCGCACGCGAGAGCATCACGCTGAACGTCTCGTCGCCTTCGTAGATCGCGTCGTCGATGATCGACACGGTGTATGTCGCGGTGGTCTGACCGGCTTCAAACGTAATCCGCTCCGCGCGGCCGTTGAAATCGTAGCGCCCGCGTGCCGTGCCGTTGGCGAGGCCGGCGACGACCGTCACGGTCTGATCGGACGCCTTGTCAAGCGAGAGGGTGAACGTCGCGGTGCCGTCGTTTTCGTTGACGGAGACGTCGTTGATGCTGATGGCGGGCGGGGGCGTTTCGTTGTCGACGATGGTGCACACGCCGCGGTTGTCGGCGATCGTGGCGTTCGTCGCGCGGCTGAGCACGACGCTGAACGTCTCGTCGCCCTCGTAGATCGAATCGTCGACGATCGTCACGGTGTACGTCGCGGTGGTCTGACCGGCTTCGAAAGTGATCCGCTCCCCCCGGCCGTTGAAGTCGTAGCGACCCCGGGCGGTCCCGTTGGCGAGGCCGGCGACGACCGTCACGGTCTGATCGGACGCCTTGTCGAGCGAGAGGGTGAACGTCGCGGTGCCGTCGCTTTCGTTGACGGAGATGTCGTTGATGCTGATGGCGGGCGGGGGCACGTCTTCGCTGACGATCGTGCACACGCCCTGCCCATCGCTGATGTCCACGCCCGCCGACGCGCGCGACAGGTTGACGTAGAAGACTTCGTCGGATTCGACGAGGTTGTCGTTGATGATGGACACGGAGTAGGTCGCGGTGGTCTGCCCGGCGGCGAAGGTCAGCGTGGCGGCCCGGCCGTTGAAGTCGTAGCGTCCGACGGCCGTGCCGCTGGCCAGGCCGGCGACGACGCTGACGGTGTGGTCCATCGCCTGCGAAAGCGAGACGGTGAACGTCGCGGTGCCGTCGGTTTCGTTGACGGTGGTGTCGTTGATGGAAAATGCGGGCGTGATGACCGGGGCCACATCGTCATCGTGAATCGTGCCTACGCCTTGTCCATCGGCGATTGTCGCGCCGCTCGCGCCTGACAGATTGACGAGGAACGTCTCGGTCGATTCGACCGTGCTGTCGTTGAGAATCGCGACGGTGAACGTCTGCGTGGTTTGACCGGCGGCGAAGGTGACGGTCTGCGACTTGGCGGTGTAGTCGGAACCGGCCAGCGCGGTGCCGTTGGCGGTGGCGACGTTGACGCTGATCGCCGTCGCCGACGCATTGGTGAGCGAGAGCGTGAACGTCGCGGTGCCGTCGCCTTCGTTGACGACGGCGTCGCCGATGCTCACCAGCGCGATGTCATTGTCGACGATGCGGCCGACGGCCTGAGCGTCCGCCAGCGTCGCGCCCGACACGTTCGAGAGGTTCACAAAGAACGTCTCGGTTGATTCGACCAGCGTGTCATTGGTGATGGCGACCGTGAAGGTCTTGGTGGTTTCGCCGGCGGCGAAGGTGATGGTCTGCGACTTGGCGGTGTAGTCGGAGCCGGCGAGCGCGGTGTCGTCAGCGGTGGCGACAAGGACGCTGACGGCGGAACTCGACGCGTTGGAGAGCGAGAGCGTGAACGTCGCGGTGCCGGCGCTCTCGTTGACCGACGCATCGCTGATCGAAAGCGCCGGCGTGGGCATCACATCGTCATCAATGATCGTGCCCACGCCCTGTCCGTCCGCGATCGTCGCCCCGCTCGCGCTCGACAGATTGACGAGGAACGTCTCGGTCGACTCGACCGTGCTGTCGTTGAGAATCGCGACCGTGAAGGTCTGCGTGGTTTGACCGGCGGCGAAGGTGACGGTCTGCGACTTGGCGGTGTAGTCGGAGCCGGCGAGCGCGGTGCCGTTGGCGGTGGCGACGTTGACGCTGATCGCCGTCGCCGACGCGTTGGTGAGCGAGAGCGTGAACGTCGCCGTGCCGTCGGCTTCGTTGACGGTCACGTCGTTGACGCCCAACAGCGCGATGTCGTTGTCCAGGATCGTGCCCACGGCCTGATTGTCGGCGATCGTCGCACCGCTGACGTTGGTGAGGTTCACGAAGAACGATTCGGTCGGCTCGACGAGGGAGTCATTGGTGATGGCGACGGTGAACGTCTTGCTGATTTCACCAGCGGCGAAGGTCAGCGTCTGCGACTTGGCGGTGTAGTCGGAGCCCGCCGTCGCGGTGTTGTCAGCGGTGGCGAGATCGACGCTGATCGACTGAGCGGAGGCGGCGGAGAGCGAGACGGTGAAGCTCGCGGTGCCGGCGTTTTCATTGACGGTGGCGTCGCTGATCGTGATCGACGGCGTGGTGGGGGTCGGGGGCTGATCGGGGGCGACGATGGTTCCGCTGATCGAATACTGACCCAGACTCGCGTAGTCGGAATAGCCGGTCGTGGCGGGGTCGCCGTTGCCGACGCCGCTGATGTGCAGGTAATACGTTCCGGCGGCGAGGGTCGAGTTGATCGAAGCGGACAGCAAGGTCGAAGGATTGGACGACGTGATGAGATTGCCGGACGAATCGTAGAGTTCGGCGAGGATGTCCAGGTTCGCGCCGCGGTCGGCGGGATTGATGTTCAGACTGACGGAGCCGGCGCCGGTGGTGAAGCTGAAAACATCGACATCGGTGGTGCGTTCGATGATGCCGACGCCCGCCACGGTGGTTGACGAAGGCGTCGCCAGCGCCGCCGCGGCGGCATTCGTGTTGCCGTAGTCATCGGCGCGGTAGCCGAAGCCGTTCTGCGAGCTGATGATCGCCAGATCGTCCTGCGTATTGTTGGCCCCGGCGTATTCGCCCTTGGACCATTGCGTGAGGTTCTGGTAGTAGCCGACGCCCATGATCGGCGCCCAGCCGGTCGTGCCCGAGCCCTGGCCGGCGTAGTAGCCGGTCGAGGCGTTGCCGTCGTGACTGAGCCCGAGCGTGTGGCCGACTTCGTGGCTGATCGCTTCGGCGGTGTACTTTTCGTGACCGTTGCCGAGCTGCGCGGTGAACACGAACGCCGGCGTGTCGGAGTTCCAGTTGAACGAGCCCACGTACGCCACGCCACCGGCCGACCCGTACCAATCGGTGCTCGAGCCGCCGATGACGACGCGAATGCCCCAATCGGTGTCGGACCCGCCGCTCTTGGTGAGCGCCGCGGCGCCGGGGTCTTCGGTGGTGATGTCCACGTCGAACGGCAGGTAGTCCTCCGCGACGCGCTGCCAGATGTACTGAATGCGCGACAGCTCGGTGTCGGAGAACGCGCTGGCGTTGCCATCGATGTCATACGCCGCGGTGACGATGTTCGCTCCGCCGGTGAACGTCGAGTTCCAGATGGTGCCGCTGGTGACGTAGCCGGTGAAGTCGAGGTAGACCTTCTTGCTCGCGCCGGCGTTGGAGTGCAGGGCGAACGTGTCGGACAGCGCGGCCAGCGGCGTGTACGAATTGAGCTCGGCGATCGTCGCTGCGTCCAGCGCGATGGTCAGGTCCGGAATCTCCGTCACATCCAGCTCAGGATTCGCCTGCGACGGATCGATCGTCGCGTCCATCACGATCGGATCGACGGCCGGGTCAACGACCGGATCAAGTTCCAGCCCCGGCACGAGCACGGTCAAAAGGAGCCGCTGCTCGAGCGTTTCGAGATTGAGGCGACCTCTGGCGCGCGTCGCCGCACGCTTGCGGGCGCGCTGGGCCCGACGGGAACGTTTGCGACCGCCGGCCGACAGAAATCCGCGATAGCTGAAGGACATGAATCACTCTCGCTGGCGATGGAACCCATCCTGTTCCGCCGCCGGTTGTTCTCGTGTTCCCGCGCCATCGCCGGCTGAGCCCGCGACGCGCGAACGACACACCGAACGTAAGATTCAACCGACGCCCCAACAAAAAGCCCGGCGAAGATTTTCGCCGGGCGCGTGAAGCTGATCGGTCTGTGATGCCTGTAACGATCAGGCGAGCGGGGAAGTGAGCGTTACGTGGTGAGCCAGCGCGTCTGATACGGCGCGAGCGTCACGGGATCGAGCTTGATGGGCCCCTTGCGATCGTCGAGCAGGTCATCTGCATACTTCGGGCTGTCGGCCGGGAGATCCACCGTCATCCGCTTGCCCGTCAGGTTGCTGATCGACAAGAGCGACTGCGCCCCGTCCGGCGTCGTCCTCTGCACGGCGAACACGCGCGGGCCCAGATCCAGCACATGCTGCGGCACATCCGGCCCCAGCGCCGCCTGCTTCGCCCGCACCTTCAGAAGCCGGCGGTACTCTGTGAACACCTCGTGCGTCGCCGTCGACTTTTCCGCCAGCCGCGCCTCCAGCGATGCGCGGTCCCACTTGTGCCGATTGATCGCGCGCGGATACCCGAGCTGCTCGACGTTGGCGTAGTCGTTCTGCGTCGCCGTCAGCGAATGAATGTACGCCGCGGGAACGCCCCGCAGCGCCAGCGCGATCGTCTGCGAGCACAGGAACCGTTTGACATGCAGCCCCGGCTTCTCGCTCGCATCCGTCGGGCCCAGTGCGGAAAAATACGTGATGTTCATCTCGTACGGACTCGTCGAACCGTCCGGATTGGACTTCTCGCTCACGTGTCCGCCGAGCGAACGCACGCGATCGCACAGCGCCCGAATCTCCTCCGGCGGGAGCAGCCCTTCCAGCGGGCGGACGCCGATCCCGTCGTGCGAAGCGGTGAAGTTCAGGAACGTGCAGCCCGACGGCGGCGGAGCCAGTTCCTTCGCCCACTTCGTCAGCGCCGTCCCGTCGCCCTTCGATAATGCGTACAGCAGCAGCGGCGGCAGCGAGAAGTTGTACACCATGTGCGCTTCGTCGCCCTCGCCGAAATAGCTGACATTCTCCGCATGCGGCACGTTCGTCTCGGTGAGCAGAATCACGCGCGGCGCGATCAGATCGACCAGGTCCCGCATCAGCTTCACCACTTCGTGCGTCTGCGGCAGATGGATGCAGCTTGTGCCGATCTTCTTCCAGAGATACGCGATGGCGTCGAGGCGGATGATCCGCGCGCCAGAGGCGATGTAGAGCATCAATATGTCGAGAAACTCGAGGATCACATCGGGGTTCGCGAAGTTCAGATCGACCTGATCGGCGCTGAAGGTGGTCCAGACCCATCGTTCGCCGCTGCGCGTGCGGACCATGGTCAAAAGCGGCGACGGGCGCGGGCGCGTGACCTGCGAGAGGTCCGTGCCGGGCGCGATTTCGTGGAAGTAGTATCGGGCCGGGGCGATGCCCGTCAGGTAATCGCGGAACCATTCGCCGCGGCGCGAGCAGTGATTGAGCACCAGATCGAACATGAGCCCGAAGCGTTCATTGAGATGCGCCACGTCCTTCCATTTGCCCAGGGCCGGATCCACCTGCCGGTAGTCGATGACGGAGAACCCGTCGTCGCTGGACCACGGGAAAAACGGCAGGATGTGCACGGTATCGATAACGCCGGCCAGATGATCGGCGAGGAACGACTCGAGCGTCGCCAGCGGCTTTTCGTCGGCGGCACGGATGCTGTCGCCGTAGGTGATGAGCACGTTGTCGGCGGCGGTCCAGCGGGGCTTGTCGTTCGATGCGTCGATGCGGTCTTCGTACTGGCCCATCAGCAGCTTGAGCCGGCGCAGACAATTCGCCGCCGCGTCGCCGTAGAGGCGGTGAAATCGGTCGTCCATGCGGGCCAGGATGGCGCGGCGTTTGGATTCACTCATGATCGTTCTTCATCAGTCGCCGAACACGTTGGAGATCAGCGCGGAAAGTTTGCGGCGGGCGACGCGGTAGCTGAAAAACCGCGAGGCCACCGCGTAATTGTGGTCCACCACCTCACGCCGGTGCTCCTTGTCCTCGAGCAGTCGACGCACATCCTCCACCACCCGCCGGGTCACGAAGTTGTCGATCGTCGGAATGTTGAACCCGTGCGGCTCGATGTCCCGCGCGAAAATCTCGTACCGGTTGATCGCCAGCGGAATCCGGAAGTAAATCGCCTCCAGCAGCGCGTTGCCGAAGCCCTCGTACGTGCTGAAATACGTGACGAGGTCGGCGTGCGGGTACAGGTCCCAGAGCGTGTAGATCTTGCGCCCCTCGATGTCGAGTTGCCGCACTTCGCCGATGCGCGTCGAGATGAAACGCATGTCCACGCCCGCTTCCGCGGCCAGGTCGCTCAAAATATGAAAGTAATCAAAGCCCTCGTCGCCCGCATCGTGCGAGATGACCAGCTTGTACTTCTTGTCGCCGAGCATCTGCACGAGCTTGATGGCGTGCTCGATGCCCTTGCGCGGGACGATGCGCGTCGGCTGAAGGATCATCACATCGTCCGGCCCCAGCCCGATCTGATCGCGCAGGTCCGACGAGTAATGATCGATCCGCGGCGGGGGATTCTCGAAGTCGAATATGTTCGGCATCAAAATCGCCGGGATGCCCTTGCGCCAGCTCAGTTCCTCGCGCTGGCCCTGATTGATGACGACATGCTGCACGCTCGGCAGGCGCGGCGGGAAGGCCATGTCGATGTAGTCGTCCACGGCCGTCGTCTGAAACCGCACGCGCTCCCAGTAAAAATCATGGTGATGCGCGATGCAGGGAATGCCCGTCTCCGCGATGAACTCCGTGACGGCGATGCCCAGCGGCACGTGCATCGGAATCGTCAAGACATTCTGGAGAATGAGCATATCCAAGCTGAATCTACGGACATACTCGTAGAGCGAATCCTTGAGGTAATCGGAAAGATCGCGGATGCGCGCGGTGACGGGACGATTGCGCTTGGTGGTGCCGAGCACGCGCTGATTGACCCACTGATTGGCCGGGTGATTGAAATACGCTTCGGGCGTGCAGAAGCTCGCTTCGGGCGCGCGATCGAGTCGGCCGGCGTACCAGAAGCTGATGTGACGATCGACGTCCCAGAGCACTTGCGCCCACTTGGCGCTTTCGAGCGACACGCCGTCGGTGCCGGCGAAGCGCGTCGAGACAAAACCAATCCGCGACGAGGACATGCGATCTATGCTAAGGTGATAGTGAGTGATGTCAATCGAAAATCCGCCCGCGCGGACAAATATCAGGGAGCTTCATGTCGCAGACGATTGATGCCATCCTGCCCCGGCTCGCGGCGATTCAGGACGCGGTCCGCCGAAAGCGCGAGATGCTTCTGGCGAATCTGGTCATGATGGCCGAGCAGCCGGCGCCGACGTTCGATGAATCCAATCGCGTGCGATTTCTCGCGGACCGTTTCGTCGAGTGCGGGATTCAGTCGACGAGCATCGACGAAGCGGGCAACGGCGTGGGCGTCGTGCCCGGCGCCGCGGAGAACGAACAGCGCAACATCCTCATCGTCGCCCACGCCGACACGATCTTCGACCGCACCGAGGATCACACCGTCCACGTTCGGGAGGATCGCGTCGTCGGCGCGGGCGTGGCGGACAACAGCTTGGGCATGGCGGTGCTGGCGACCCTGCCGACGCTGCTCGACGAGGCGGGCATTCGGCTCGACTCGAATCTGGTGCTGCTGGGCACGACGCGCTCGCTGGGCCGGGGCGATGTGAACGGCCTGCGGTTCTTTCTGGACAACGCCCCGATGCCGATCGGCGCGGCCGTGTGCGTCGAAGGCATCGAACTGGGCCGGCTCAGCTACACGTCGCTGGGCATGGTCCGCGGGGAAATCACCGTCGAGGTCCCGGAAGTCTACGATTGGACACGCTTCGGCGCCTCCAGCGCCATCCTGATCTTGAACGATGTGATCAACGCCATCCTCGGCATCCCCCTGCCCCGCAAGCCGCGGACGAGCATTCTCTTCGGCTCCGTCAATTCGGGTACGACGTACAACACGATCGCCACGCATGCCTCCCTGCGCTTTGAGATTCGCAGCGAGTCGTCGAAGATCGTGCATGATGTGAGCCGGCGGATCGGCGACATCGCCGCGGAGATTTCCGCACAGAGCGGCGCGGAGGTCGCGCTGGACGTCATCGCGCGCCGCGAGCCCGGCGGCGTGCCGTTCGGACACGGGCTCGTGCGGTCGGCGCATCTGATGATGGAGGCGCTGAACATCGAGCCGCATATTTCACCGAGCATGTCCGAGCTTTCCGTGCTCATTGCGCGGCACATCCCGGCGGTGACGCTGGGCATCACGCGCGGGGAGCATCGACACACGCGCAAGGAAACCGTCTTCATCGAGCCGATGTACACCGGCCTGGCGCAGCTCATCGGATTGATCGCGGCGATCGACGGAGGGATGTGCCATGAAGAATGAACAGTGGCTCAAGAACAACACGTTCCACCACCGCGATTTCTGGGACCTGCGCCAGCTCGTGGCGGAAAAGCAGAAACAGAATCTGCGCATCAGCTTGTGCATCCCCACGCTTAACGAAGAGAAAACCATCGGCAAGGAGATCGTCATCTTCAAGAGCGAGTTGATGGACCGCTACCCGATCGTCGACGAGATCGCGGTCGTCGATTCGGGCTCGACGGACCGGACGCGCGACGTGGCGGCGAGCTTCGGAGCGGATGTGTATCTTTCGTCGGAGATTCTTCCCGAAGAAGGATTCAAACGCGGCAAAGGCGAGAATCTCTGGAAGGCGATCTACCAGCTCACCGGCGATGTGATCGTCTACGTCGACGCCGACATCACCAATATTCATCCCCGCTTCGTCACCGGCCTCGTTGCCCCGCTGATCCACCGCCCGCAGATCAAATACGTCAAGGCCTTCTACGATCGACCGCTGGCCGTCGCACCGGGCGTAACGCGGCCCAGCGGCGGGGGGCGCGTGACCGAGATTCTCGTGCGCCCGCTTTTTTCGCTGTTTTTCCCGGAATTGACCGCCATTATTCAGCCCCTCTCCGGCGAGTACGCCGTGCGCCGCGACATCCTCGAACAGATCCCCTTCCCCGTCGGCTACGGTGTGGAGACGGCGCATCTCATCGACATCTACGTCAAGCACGGGCTCGACGCCTTCGGTCAGACGGACCTGGAGCAGCGCGTGCATCGCAATCAGCCGACCGCGTCGCTGGGCCGCATGAGCTTCGGCATCCTGCAAACATTCTTCAACCGCGTGCACACACTCGGCATGATCGGCGAGCTCCCGCAGTTCAGCACCATCATGCGCCAGTTCCAGGTCAAGGACCGAGACTACCAGCAGGTCGAACACCAGATCATCGAAGACGAACGCCCGCCGATGGACCAGATCGCGGCGTACCGGGAAAAATTCCACCTGCCGGCATGACGCTTCTGACCCCTCCCCCTTGAGGGGGAGGATGGGAGGGGGTGAATCGCATCGGTCACATGCGCGTACGCTTCGATGCGGAGCCGGCTCGGACGGATGCGATTCACCCTCCCCTAGCCCCTCCCTCAGAGGGAGGGGGATTCAGACTTCGGAGAGCGCGCGAGTGAGCGACGAGTTGTCGACATTTGAAAATCCCTCCCCCAACCCCTCCCGACGAGGGAGGGGTGAACGACCGCGCATCGCGATGGTTCATTATCACCTGCGCGGCGGGGGTGTGAGTCGCGTGATCGAACATGCGGCGCGCGCCGTGATCGAAGCGGGATACGAACCGCTGGTACTCATCGGCGAAAAGCCGACGCTGACGCCGCCGTGCGATGTGCGCGTCATCGATGGCCTCGGCTATGACGCGGATATTTCACCGGAGGATTTGGTCGAGCGGCTGCGCGCGGCGGCGGGCGAAGTGGTGTTGTGGCATGTGCATAATCACAGTCTGGGCAAGAACGCGGCGCTGCCGGGGGCGATTGGATGGATGGCGGCGGCGGGCGAACGGCTTGTGCTTCAGCCGCACGATTTTGCGGAGGACGGCCGACCGGGCAATTACCGATTGCTCTGCGAATGCGGAGCGGTCGACGATCTGTACCCGCTGGCGGAGCACATTCATTATGCGACGCTCAACGGGCGCGACCGCGCGGCACTCATCGCGGCGGGGATGCCGGCGGAGCGGGCGCATGCGCTGCCCAATGCGATCGACCTCGCGGCGGCGGCGGACGCCGCGGCGACGACAAATGAAGGTCGCCTGTTTCTGTATCCGACACGGGCAATTCGGCGAAAAAACCTCGGGGAATTTCTGTTATGGGCGGCGACGGCGGATCGTGAAGCGGGCGACCGATTCGCCACGACGCTCGCGCCGACGAGTGCCGTCGATCTGCCGATTTATGCGGACTGGCGGGAGCTGGCGACGCGACTGAATCTGCCGGTCGAATTCGAGATCGGCGCGACGAGTCACGCTTCGTTCGCCGCGCTGGTCCGGTCGGCGCATGCGATGGTGACGACGAGCGTGGCGGAGGGATTCGGGTTGGCGTTTTTGGAGCCCTTCCTTGCGGGCCGGCCGCTCGTGGGGCGGAACCTGCCGGACATCACGGCCGACTTCGCCCGCGACGGCGTGAACCTCGATGCGCTCTACGATTTTCTGGGCGTGCCGATTGCCTGGGTCGGCGAAGAGCGACTGCGCGATCGCGTGATCGACAAGCTGGGCGCGACCATGAAGGCGTACGGGCGGACCTGCAAGGCGGCGGACATCGAAGCGGCGATGTCGGCGATGACGCGCGGCGATGAAGTCGACTTCGGGCGGCTCGACGAGCCGATGCAGCGCACGGTGATCGAGCGAGTCCTCGCGGAGCATTACAAGCCGGGCGTCGAACTGAATCGCCCCGCGGACGCGGCGACGATCGAGCACAATCGCCGGGTCATCGCATCGCACTACAGTCTGAGGAAATACGGCGAGCGGCTGATGGGGATTTACCAGCGCGTGCTCGCCGCGCGCGTCACGCCGATTGAGCGGCTCGATGCGGGCAAGGTGCTCGAACAATTTCTGTCACCGGGGCGGTTTAATCTGCTAAGGACGTAACATGGACGGACAGACGACACTGGCGGAGCGGATCGCGGCGCTGTCGAAGCCGATGAAACCGCGGGCGACGGAGGCGAAGGCGAAGCTGACGCGCTTCCGGGGGGTGCGGGCGGCGCTGTTCGATGTGTACGGGACGCTGGTGATCAGCGGGTCGGGGGATGTGGGTGTGAGCATGGCCAGCGCGAGCGGCGCGGCGCTGGAAGAAGCGATGCGGGCGGTGGGGATCGAAGTGAAAAAGAACATGGGCCAGCGCGGGACCGAAGCGCTGCATGCGACAATCGCGGCGCATCATGCCCGGCGTCGGGCGCAGGGCGTGTTGTACCCGGAGGTCGATATCCGCATGGTCTGGCGCGAGGTGCTCGACGAGCTGGGCGTGACGGGGGTTTCGCCCGCGGGGATCGAGTGCCTGGCGATCGAGTACGAGTGCCGGGTGAATCCGACATGGGCGATGCCGGGCGCGGCGGCGCTGATCGCGGGGCTGCGGGAGCGGGGCATGGTGCTGGGGATCGTCAGCAATGCGCAGTTTTTCACGCCGGCGGTGATCGAGGCGATGCTGGGCGCGAGCGTGATGACGCTGGGGTTTGAGCGGGACCTGTGCGTCTGGTCGTACGCGATGCTCGAAGGCAAGCCGTCGACGAAGTTGTATGAACATGCGGCGAAGATGCTCGACAAGCATCACGGCATCGCGGCGCACAAAGCGGTGTACATCGGCAACGACATGCTCAACGACGTGACGGCGGCGCACGCGGCGGGATTCGAGACGGTGCTGTTCGCGGGGGATGCGCGGTCGCTGCGGCTACGGGAGGAGGATGAGCGCTGCGCGGGGGCGAGTCCGGGGGCGGTGGTGACGGAGTTGGGGCAGGTGATGCGGGTGGTATGAAAAAGAAGACCCACGGTTGAAAACCGTGGGCTTCGGGGGGATGCGAAGTTGTCAGCATCGGCGTCAGCCGAGGTGGAGGAGGTCGCTGATCATGGGGGCGAGTTTGACGATCAGGCCGGCGAAGACGACGGAGACGACGCTGATGAGTTTGATGAGGATGTTCAGGGACGGGCCGGAGGTGTCCTTGAAGGGATCGCCGACGGTGTCGCCGACGACGCCGGCCTTGTGGGCGAGGGAGCCCTTGCCGCCGTACTGGCCGGTTTCGATGTACTTTTTGGCGTTGTCCCAGGCGCCGCCGGCGTTGGCCATGAAGATGGCGACGGCGAAACCGCAGACGAGGGCGCCGGCGAGCATGCCCATCACGCCCGGCACGCCGAGGATGAGCCCGACGACGATCGGGACGACGACGGCCATGAGCGACGGCACCATCATTTCCTTGAGCGAGCCCTGCGTGCTGATGGCGACGCAGTTGGCGTAGTCGGGGTAGGCGTGGCCATCGACGGTGACTTCGAAGGGCCACTTCATCGGGTCGGCGATGTCGGCGTCGGACATGCCGTCCTTCTTGAAGGCGGCTTTCATGATGCCGAACTGCCGGCGGCACTCGAGCATCATGCGATAGGCCGCGCGTCCCACGGCGTTCATCGTCATCGCGCAGAACACGAACACCATCATCACGCCGATGAACAGTCCGCACAGCGCCCGCGGATTGAGCAGGGTCACGTCATAGAACGTGAGAATCTGCGGTATCGAAGCGCTGGACGCCGGGGCGATCTCAAATTGAAGCCGCGTCTTGGAGCCGACGACCTGCGCGTGATAGATGCCCAGGTCCGCGTCGTACTCGGCCTTGACGGTCTGCCCGGCGGCGACGGCGGCTTCGATGGCGACGCGCTTCTCGGGCGAGAGCAGCATGCCCGCTTCGAGGCCCTTGTCGCTCTTGACGACGAAGATGCCGTGATCGTGGTACACGGCGGCGGTGTCGACGAGGGCTTTCTCGGCGGCGCCGCTGGTGACGAAGTCGCTGTGGAGCATCTGCGTGTTGACGGTCGTCTGCACGGTGATGACATACGCGGCGAGGAGCGCCAGCGCCGTCAGCGCGGCCGAGCCGATGGCGAAGCCCTTGCCGGTGGCGGCGGTGGTGTTGCCCAGCGAGTCGAGCATGTCGGTGCGCTCGCGGACGAACTTGGGCTGATGGGTCATCTCGGCGTTGCCGCCGGCGTTGTCGGCGATCGGGCCGTAGGCGTCGGTGGCGAGTGTGATGGCGAGCGTGGAGAGCATGCCGACGGCGGCGATGGCGACGCCGAACACGCCCAGGAGGAAGACCTCTTGTCCGCCGGCGGCGATGAAGGCGATGAGAATGGCGGCGACGGTGGTGAGCATGGGGATCCACGTGCTGATCATGCCCTCGGCGATGCCGGAGATGATGACGGTGGCGGGGCCGGTCTGGGCCTGTTCGCTGATGCGCTGGGTGGGCTTGTGTTCGTAGCTGGTGTAAAGCTCGGTGCCCCATGCGATGACGAGCCCGGCGATCAGGCCGGACATGATGGCGACCCAGATCCCGATCCAGCTCACGCCCGGCACATCATGCAGCAGGGCGTACAGCAGCCCCGCCGAACCGGCGATGATGAGACCCGAACTGGCCCACACGCCCGTGTGCAGACTCTTGAGCAGCTCGCCCATCGACGCGCCTTCCTTGGTGCGGACCAGGAAGATCGACAGCACGGAGGCGATGATGCCCAGCCCGGCGAGTGCGGCGGGCGTGGCGACAAGGTGAATCGCATGTTCAAGATTGAAGTCGGCCCACGCGCCGGTCTTGGACGAGGCCAGCCGGAACGCCGCGGCGGCGGCGAGAGCCATCGCCGCCAGAATCGACCCGTAGTACGACTCGTACAGGTCGGCGCCCATGCCCGCCACGTCGCCGACGTTGTCGCCGACGTTGTCGGCGATCGTCGCCGGGTTGCGGGCGTCGTCTTCGGGGATGCCCGCTTCGACTTTACCGACCAGGTCCGCGCCGACGTCCGCCGCTTTCGTGTAGATGCCGCCGCCGACGCGGGCGAAAAGCGCCTGAAGCGAAGCGCCCATGGCGAAGCTGAGCGTGATCGTCGTCACGGCGACCAGGTCGTGATAGCCGAACACCTGCGTGAGCAGAAAGAACCAAACGCTCACATCCAAGAGCGCGAACCCCGTCACGCAAAGCCCCATCACCGCGCCGGCTCGGAAGGCGACGCGCAGCCCGTCGTTGAGCGAGTTCTTGGCGGCGAACGCCGTGCGGGCGGAGGCGTTGGTGGCGGTCTTCATGCCGAAGTACCCGCACAGGCCCGACAGGAACCCGGCGATGCCCACGCCGATGAAGGTCAGTTCGTCCTGCAGTTGAAGCGCGAAGCCCATGATCGCCAGGATGATCATCAGGCAGATGAACACCATGATGACGACCTTGCGCTGGGCGGCCAGATAGGCGTAGGCGCCTTCGCGCACCGCCTGCGCGATGCGCACCATTTCCGGATCGCCCTCGCTGGAAGTCATGAACCCCTTATAGAAAAACACCGCCATGATCAGGGCGGCGATCGCGCCGATCGGCGCCAGATACCAGTAGATCGGCAGGGTCATCGCCCCCCCGGCATCCCCCTGCGCGAAGGTCGGGGCGGCGGCCAGGGCCACCATCATCGGAATAAACAACAGGGCGGAACGAACTTGGTGCGATTGCATCGTGACAGGCCTCCGTGGCACGTTTGAACTCAATTTTCCGCGGGTTCGGCGGGTTTCGATTTTATCGGTCGAAAATGGGGCATGATCGTAATAAAACCCTGACCCGGACGCAATCGGGCATCAGAGGAATCTATAGGAAGTAGCTGACGAAAAACCGGGTATCGTGGGGGCAATGACCAATGACCAAGCACCAATGACCAAGGGAATGTTCAAAAGACCAATGTCAAAATAGAAGGCCGCAGGCCGTTCCATCCTTGGTCATTGGGATTTGGTCATTGGGCATTACCACGATCGCACGCAACGGCGATCGCGATTCGAGCACCGGGCTTGCTCGACAGGCATGCGGCGTAAAAAAAACAGGCCGCGACGTGTTCCACCCGCGCGACCCGGCTTGGCGCTTTTGACCCCGAAGGCCTCCGTACCCGTCGTCATCCTTGACTGCGCCCCGCTGCGGGTCGTCCTTGACGCAACGGTTTGTGTCCCTTGCGGAACACGTCAAGTTGTCTGCCCCATGTCGGGTGGGGCCGCGTTCGCTTCAGTACACCAACGCGACCGCGTCTTCGATAGCTTCGATGACCGACCGCAACTGGAAGGGCTTTTTCAGGTAGCCGTCGAAGCCCGTGTTCAGAAGCTGGTTGGCCTGTCCGTCGGTGAGCTTGGAGCTCATGGCGACGATCTTGGTGAGCTGAAGGTCGGGATTGTCGCGGATGTTGCGTTTGACTTCCTCGCCGTTGATGTCGGGGAGGTGGATGTCAAGCAGCATGACATGCGGGCGGAACTTCTCGCACTCGATCCCGCTGGCGAACCCGCTCGCGCAGGTGCGCACTTCGTAATTGGCCTGTTCGTTGAGGAGCTTTTCGAGCATGTCGGTGACTTCGCGCTCGGCGTCGACGATCAGCACGCGCGTCCGGCCGGACGAGAGGCCGTCCATCGGAATGTTGTGCTGCTTCATGAACCGCGCCAGCGACGCCACGGGAATGCGGCGGTCCTTGGAGCCGGGAATGCGATACCCGCGAAGCTGACCGGAGTCGAACCACTTGCTGACGGTCCGCGGGGCCACGTTGCAGATCTTGGCGACTTCACCGGTGGTCAATACGTCTTTTTGTCTGGACATGGATAGCCATCCTCCTCGGTTTCCGTACCTCTCCCGCCCTTGAAAATCAGTCAACAACATCACTATCGGCGGGCCGACTGCGACGGTTAAGCGGCTTGTGAAGATTTCAGCGACCCAATCGGGATCGACCGCCGGTCGAGGCGATGAGGCGCCTGATTATCGGGCGAAAATGGTGAGAATGACCAATGACCAAGCACCAATGACCAAGGGAATGTTCAAAGGCCCAAGGTTAAAATGAAAGGCCGCAGGCCGTTCCTTCATTGGTCATTGGGATTTGGTCTTTGATCATTCCCTTCCCTTCCCCCTTCCTCCAGCCATGCCTCCGACAAGCCCCATCCGCCCTGCCCCTTCAGGTACACGAGCGTCTGGCGCATCGACCGGCCATCCAGCGACGCCTCGACTTCGATGTGCGTCTCCAGATTCCGGATCGACTTGCCCACCCGGACCTTCACCGTCCCGCCCCGCGCGATCAAATCCGTCGGCACGGCGAGCGTCGTCGGCTCGTCCTCCGGCCGGCCCTCAATAAGCAACCGCGGCGAGGCGCTGGCGCCGACGATGAGCAACTGCCGCAGCTCCGCATCGAGATTCGCGCGGCGCATCGACTTCGCCTCCGACACCATGCGACCCGTCATCGCCGACACCGCCAATCCCACCACGGCGATCATCATCACCGCCGTGAGCAGCGCGTACCCGCTTCGTCGTGCATCATGCTTGCGCGTCATGGGCCCGCCCCCGTCAACAGCAGCACCTGGCTGACGAGCGGCCAGCGCTGCGTGTGCGACAGTTCATCACCCGTGCGCTCGACGATGAACCCCCCCGCTTCCGTCTCGACATGAATCGGCCGCGCCCCGATCGACCAGCTCTGCTCACTGAGCGTCTTTTCGCCCAGATACACCGAGCGCGTCCAGGTGTGCGTCGAAGCATGCACGCGCCACATGATCGTCCGTTCGCCGGAGATGCGGATGAGCGCGACGACCGGGCTGGCCGAGCGCAGGTCGTACCCGTCCCATGCATCCGCCCGCATCGCCGCCAGCGCCGCCTCGAACTGCCCGTCCGTCGCCGCGCGTCGCCCCTCGCCCGTGGCGATCCCCATCGACGAATTGAACAGCGACGTCGCCATCAGCGCAAACGCCCCCAGCACCATCAGCGCCGTCACCATCTCCATCAGCGAAAACCCGCGCGCCCGTCGCGTCATGGCAACACCTCCCGCAGCACGACGCCCGTCAGCGCCGCCGTCGCCCCCGCATGTCGCACCGTCACGCGCACCCAGCGCTTGCCCGGCAGCACATGACCTTCCTGCAGCGCCGACACTTCAATGCGCGTCACCGCATCGTCCTCCGGCGCCGGCTGCCCGCTCTGAAGATGCAACATCGTCGTCTCCGCGATCGCCATCGCCGCCCGCTCCGCCGCGATCCGCGCCTCAGCCATGCGATACTGCTTGATCGCACCGAGCATGGCGATCGAAAGCGTCGCGATGAGCAAAAGCCCCGCGACCGCATCGAGCATGATGAGCCCGCGATGCCGCATCAATAGTGCCCCCACCATGAAGCCGCCGTGTCGATCATGCTCACCAATGGTAAAAACACCGCCAGCCCGATCCCCGCCACGATGACGCCCAGCCCGACTTCCATGATCAGCACCATCGCCGCTTCGAGAATCGCGATCGAGCGGCGGAAGCGCTGCTGATAGTAATTCGTGCAGAAGCGCATCGCTTCGTCGAGCCGCCCCGTCGCTTCACTCGAATGCATCATCCCCGTGACCAGCCGCGGCATCCCCGCCGCTCGCGCCGCATCCGAAATCGTCGCCCCGCGCTCCATCGCCATCAGCCACTTCTTGAGCCGCCGCCGCAGCCCCCAACCGATGTCAAGTTGCATCGCCTCCGTCAGGGCCGTCGACAGATCGACGCCCGCCCGCATCGCCGCCGCCAGCAGCATCAGCACATCCGCCCGCTGCCGATCCCCCACCACCGGCCCGACCCACGGCAACCCCGCCCCAATCGTCGCCCCCACCCGCGGCAACCACCCCCGACGACCATACAGAATCGTCCACATGATCCAGACCAATGGAAGATACAACACCGCAATCATGAGCGCCGCCAGCATCCATCCATCCATCATCTCGATCAGTATGGATGTCAGACGCGGCAGGACGATGCCATAATCCTCGGCGATAGACTCGAATCTCGGCAGCGTCATCAGCAGGACCAGAATGGTCACCACTAACATGCCCGCAATCATCGTCAGCGGATAAATCCACAGAAAATCGCGACGCGACGCGGTGTCATCCTCACGCCGCATCTCCATCGTCAGATAGTCGAGCATGCCGCCGGTCTGCCCAATCCGCTCCGCCGCCGCGATCATGCGATGGCTTCGTGCATCGAGTCGCGCCGTCCGACCGGACAAGGCGGTGCTGAGCGACTGGCCCGATTCCAGCGACGCCGCCACCGTTCGCATCGCGCGGCGCGTGCTCATCGATTCCGTTGCCGCGGCGATACGAAGCGATGGCGGCAATGGGGCGCTCGCCGCGATCGCCAGTCGAACATGCTCGATCATCAGCAAGGCGCGCCTTCGACTGAACTCCCGATGCGCCGCGGCACCGATCATCGGACCCAGCAGCCCGATCCCGCCAAGCAACAGCCCCACGACGAACATCCAAACCGGCGGATGGCCCCACATCGTCTGAGCCAGCAGTCCATACCAATAGAGCGCGACGCACCCCAGTAAGACGGCAGGAATGACCAGCGCCGCCGCCAAGCGTATGAGCATCCAGCGCGCGTTGTGCTTCACATCGCCCATTACATCATCACGTACAAAAGTCTGACCAATGGAATGAACAAGCCCAGCAGCGTCAAAAGGACGAGAATCCCCACACCAATCAGCAGCACCGGCGGTAGAACCGCCTGTAGCGATCCCAGCCCGCGCTCGGCTTGCCGTTCATACATCCGGCCCAGTCCGGCGAGAGTTCCCGGCAGATCGCCGCGTGCGATGCCGGTCCGCATGGCGATCGCAATCATGCCCGGAAGCACAGATAGGCGGAGTCCCGCTTCGTCCGCCGCCCGTTCCACCATCGCCGCCTCGATCATCGCGCCATCCGCCCGCGCGCCCCGCAGGTCGATCGCGTCGCTCGCCAGCGCGATCGCCTGAGTAAGAGTCACGCCCGCACGCACGCAGATTTCCATCAGGTGACACCACCGCGCCGCGATGTTCCGTCTCACCACACGCCCCAAGAGCGGCAATCGAAGCACGACATGCTCCGTCAGCCATGCCTCGTGCCCCGCCGCCTTGAGCGCCGCCCATGTCAATGGCAAAGCCAGCATGGCTGCGATCAACACGCCTGCGGTCACCGGCACAAACTTCCAGAACCCAATGACCCACTCCGTCGGCACGGGCAATTCAATGTCCCACTCCGCAAATAGCGCCTCAAAGCCCGGTGTAATGAACACCCCCAAAAACACCATCACCAATCCCAGCGCGACGAAGACCATCAGCGGGTAACTGACCGCGCGCCACAGGGCGGCGCGGAGGCGCTGCGTCATCGCCAGATGTTCCGACAGGTTCAATAGCACACCGGACAGGTCGCCGGTGGCCAGACCCACTTCCATGAGGCGGGCGTACACCGGCGGGAACCGGCCGCGCATTTCATCGAATGCTTCGGGCAGGGGCGTGCCCGCTTCGAGTTTCGCCGCCAGCTCGCGCACGGTCGCCGCCATCGGGCCTGAGCGCATGTCGTCGGCGATGAGCTTGAGGCCCTGCTCCAATGGCAACTGCGAGCGCGTCAGCAGGGCAAGCTGCTCGTTGAACGCCGCGAAATCCTCCGCACCGAGCGGCTTGCCCCGCGGCGGCGCCGGAGGGGCCGCCGCTTCGAGCGAGGTGACGATCAGCCCCATGCCCTGAAGCTTCCACCGCGCATTGTCGAAGCTCTGCGCCTCGATCGAGCCGCGCACGGCCAAACCCTGCGGCGTCTGTGCTTCGTAGGCGAATGAAGAATCCGGAATCATAAAACGCTTTCAGCGGTCAGCCGTCAACGATCAGCAAGGCGGGCCGATGCTTCGGCTGACGCCTGATCGCTGAAAGCTGACACCTTCTATCCGAGCACCCGTTGCACTTCGTCACGATCCGTCAGTCCCGCTTCGATCGCCGCGGCGGCGGCGGCGCGCAATGTCTGATACCCCGGGCGCTCGGCGAGCATCGCCGACATCGTCGCGGCGTCGTGTCCTTCGAGGACGGCGCGGCGGAGGGGTTCGTCCATGGCGGCGAATTCGGCGATGGGCACGCGGCCCCGATAGCCCGCTCCGTCGCGCCGGCGGACGAGGCGCTGCGCGATGACGCCGAAGAGGGCGCTGGTGATCTGATACGGTTTGAGCTGCATCTCCATAAGCCGGGCGATCGCCGCGGCGGGCGAGCCGGCGTGCAGCGTGGCGATGAGGCGATGGCCCGACAGCGCGGCGCCGATCGCCGCTGAGGCCGTTTCGCTGTCGCGAATCTCGCCGATCATCAAGACCTGCGGGTCCTGACGCAGCATGCTCCGCAGCGCCCGCTCGTAACTCATCGGCCCGTGCGGCGTGATCTCGATCTGCGTCACCCCCGCCAGATCGCGCTCCACCGGGTCCTCCAGACTCAACACGCTCACCCCCGGCTGCGTCCGCGTGATGTATTCAAGCAGCGCGTAGATCGTCGTCGTCTTCCCCGCCCCCGCCGGGCCGGTGAGCAGCAGCATCCCCCCATCCCCCGCCGCGAATCGCATCAAGCCGGCCGCGACCGCCTCGGGCAGGCCCAGCGCTTCGAGCTGGCGCGGCTGCGTCAGTTCGGCCGGGAGCCGCACCACCGCCCGCAATCCGTGCGTCGTCGGCATCACCGACACGCGCAGATCGTGTACCCCGACACGCAGGCGACCTTCCTGCGGGATGTCGAGCCGATACGTCAGAAGCTGCGCCATGACCATGAGGCGCGCGACCATCGAGCGTGCGACCCCCGGCTCGATCCGCTCCACTTCGCTCAGCACGCCGTCGATCCGCAGGCGGATGTGGTATGCTTGGGCCTGCGGATCGAGATGGATGTCCGAAGCGTCCCGCGCCAGCGCGCGATCGAGCAGCGACTCGACGGACGCTTTGGGATCGGCAGTTTCGATCGGCTTGGACATGGATTCATTGTAACGCGGCCCCGGCCCGCGCGGCCGACCGCCCGGAAGATCGATCAACCGTATGCTCACCGCGGATGGATTAGCGTACCTGACTCACGACGAACCGGGCATCGGCGGGCGCATCAAGGTGCGCCCCGAAGACTTCGTCGTCACCGAAAAGCCCCTCTACCCCTGCTCCGGCAAGGGCGAGCATCTGTACCTCTACATCGAAAAGCGCCGCCGGCTCACCACCGACGTCGTCCGCTATCTCAGTCAGCATTTCAAAGTCTCGTGGGACGCCATCGGTTACGCCGGCTTGAAGGACAAGCACGCCGTGACGCGCCAATGGTTCAGCGTCCACTTCGGCAAAGAGGAACGCGCCGCCGACTTTCACGATGACTTCATCCGGATTCTCGAAGTCGATCGCCACACCAACAAGCTCAAGCGCGGGCATCTGAAGGGCAACCACTTCGAGATCAAGATTCGCGAGGTCGATGGTTCCTCCGTGATCCGCGCCAAGCGCATCCTCGACCGCGTCGCCCGATGCGGTGCGCCGAATTTCATCGGCGAGCAGCGCTTCGGCTACCGCAAGGACACGCATCTTCAGGGCCGCGCTTTGCTCAAGGGCGACCTTCAGGAGTTCCTCGATCAGATGCTCGGCCGGCCCATGGGCACCGAGCCGGAACAGAATCAGCAAGCCCGCCGGGCCTACGAGGCGAAGGAATACGCCAGGGCCCTGTCGCTCTGGCCGACGGTGCATCGCTTCGAGCGTCAGGCGCTGGGGCCGCTCTCGCGCAAGGCCGGCGTGTTTCATGCGGTCAACTGCATCGACTATCCGCATCGCCAACTGATGATCTCCGCTTTTCAAAGCGCGATCTTCAATCAGCTTCTCAACGACCGGCTCAAAGCCGACCGACTCGACACGCTGCAAGTGGGCGACCTGGCGTTCAAGCATGACTCGCGCGGCGTGTTCGAGGTCAAGAACGTCGAGGCGGAACAGCCGCGCTGCGATCGCCTGGAGATTTCGCCGACCGGCGCGATGTGGGGTGCGGAAATGATGCGCGCCGGCGGGGAAGTCGGCGAGCGCGAGCGGGCGGCGCTGCTCGAAACGGGCGTCACCGAAGAGGATTTGGCGGAGGGGGATTACACGGCCTACGGCACCCGCCGGGCGATGCGCATGCCCATCACCGACCCGCTCGTCACCGGCGGGGCCGACGACATGGGCCCCTACGTCTCGGCCAGCTTCGAGCTGCCGCGCGGATGCTTCGCCACCGTCGTCATCCGCGAGATCACCAAGGACCAACCGCTCAACGACGAAGAATGACCACCTCGACCTCCAACCTGCGCGGGCACTACAAGCGATGGCGACTGGCCGACCCGGTCGCCGGGGGCGAGTCGCTGGCGGCGGCGCTGCGCGTCGATGCGCTGGTGGGCCAACTGCTCGCACAGCGCGGGATTCACGACGCCGACGTCGCCCGACGCTTCATCCACCCCACGCTCAAGGACCTGCACGACCCGGTGAAGCTGCCCGGCGCGGTCAAAGCGGCCCATCGCATCGCCCAAGCCCTGCGGGCCGATCAGACGATCGTCATCTACGGCGACTACGACGTGGACGGGATCACCGCCGCGTCGATCCTTTATCACATGCTCCGCACCGCAAAGCCCGATGCGAAGATCATGCGCTACGTCCCGCACCGCATCGATGAGGGCTACGGCCTCAGCGCCGACGCCCTCGCCTCGCTCATCGACAATGGCGCGAACCTCATCATCAGCGTCGACTGCGGGATCACCGCCGTCGAACCCGCCGCCGTGGCCAAACAGCGCGGCGTCGATCTGATCATCACCGATCATCACGAAATGGGCGCCGCGCTCCCCGACGCCTTCGCCCTCGTGCATCCGCGTCTTGAAGCCGACGAGCCCTATCCGTTCGCGGAACTGTGCGGGGCGGGCGTGGCGTACAAGCTCGCCTGGCAGATCGCGCGGGTGTGGACGAACACGGAGCGCGTGCCCGCCGTGTTCAGCAAGCTGCTTGTCGATCTGCTGCCGCTGGCCGCGCTGGGCACGATCGCCGACGTCGTCCCGCTCGTCGACGAGAATCGCACCATCGCCCACTGCGGCCTGCGTCACATCAAAGACACGCCCTTCCTCGGACTCAACGCCCTGATTGACGCCGCGCGACTCCGCGGCGAAGCCATCGACTCTTATCACGTCGGGTTCGTGCTCGGCCCGCGCCTCAACGCCTGCGGGCGCATGGGGCACGCCAGGGAAGCCGTCAAACTCCTCACCGACGCCCCGCCCGACGAAGCGAAACAGATCGCCGAGATGCTCAACGGCGAGAACGACCGCCGCCGGGCCACCGAGCGCGAAATCTTCGAGCAGGCCCGCGCGATGGTCACCGAGTCGGGCTACGACCGCGATGACGTGCGCGCGATCGTCCTCGCCGATGCACGCTGGCACAAGGGCGTCGTCGGCATCGTGTGCAGCCGCCTCGTGGAAGCGTTCGGCCGCCCGACCGTGCTCATGAACATCGCCGACGGCGAAGCCGCCGGTTCGGCCCGCTCCATCGACGGTTTCAACATCCACGAAGCGTTCACCGCCTGCGCCGACCACCTGCGCGGCTACGGCGGACACGCCATGGCGGCCGGCCTGCAAATGGACCCCGACCATGTCGGCGCGTTCCGCGATGCGATGATCGAATACGCCGCGGCTCACCTCAAGGTCGAGGACCTGACGCCGATGCTCGTCATCGACGCCGTCGTCGAGCTTGCATCGCTGAGCGTCGACGCGGTCAAACAGATTCAGAAGCTCGCCCCGTTCGGCCGGTGCAATCCGCACCCGATGCTCCTGTTCCGCGATGTGACGCTTCACCAGCCCGCCCGCACGATGGGCCAGCAGGCAAGACATCTTTCGCTCATCGCGCATCAGAACGGCGCGGCGATGCGCTGCGTCGGGTGGAACATGGGTTCGCTCGCACCCAAACTCCCCGCGGGCATGACCCTTGACCTCGTCGCCGAGCCGACCCTCAACCACTTCAACGGCCGAACCACCGTCGAACTCATCCTCAAGGACCTGCGATGGGAAACGTCACACGACTGACCGGGGGTCGAAGAAAACGATGGATCAAACCCACTCAATGGATGCGTGGCTTTGCACCACGAGCCGCGCGCGTCAGCAAGCGGTCGAGCCCGCGCCCAACACCATTCCCTGACCGCTCCCTCACGGTCGCGGCTCGTTGGGGACGCGATCTGGCGTTGATGTTTGTCGCGCTTGTGTGCATGAACGGATGCACGGTCACGACCATCGACGTCGCCATGCGGCGCGACGGCGAAAAGATTCAGCGCACCGCCACGCAGCGCAAGGGCGACGACCCCAACGCAGCGCCCGAGCAGAAACCCATCGAAACCACCTTCACCGGCCCGACGCCCGCCGACGTGCGCGGCGCGGGCATGATCCATCAATACGCTTCCTCGCTCGGCACCGTGACGCTCTACGCCGAACGCTTCCGCGGCGAGGACGACCTCGCCGCCCAGATCGACACGATGCGCCATACCGTCGACGCCAACGTCAACCTGCTCATCGGATGGTTCGATCATGAATTGAAAGATGAGCCGCGCTGGCCGGTGCAGAAGAAATTCTTCGATGAAACCTTGCGGCGGGACGCGATGAATCTCGGGCTTTACATGTGGACCGGCCGCGCGGCCGACGATGAGAAGACGGGTCTGGCGCGCGCCGCATGGTATCTCGTCGAGCACGCGTATCTGTCCCCCGACGATGCTCCGCGACTGGTCCGCATGATGAACGAATCGAACGACGAAAACCGCGGCGTCGAGTTGATGGGCTTCGTGCAACGCTGGCTCGCCAAACGCATGGGCATCGCGGCGGGCGAGCCCGTGCCTGATTCGCTGGCGTTCCTGTCGGATCAGGAAAAGGCCAAGGCGTCGTTCACCGCGTGGTATCAGTCGACGCAGATGTATAAGGACCAGCTCGCCGAGTGGGAGAAAGCGCGGGCGCTGAAGCCGGATTTGGAGAAGCCGACCGGCCCGCCCGATTCGATCGGCGAGTACATCGGCCCGATGCTCGGCTTCGAAATCTTCGGCCAGCACGATTTCGTCCGCCCCCACTTCGACAACGAGCGCGAACCGCTCTACACCAGCGGCCGATGGGACCCCGCCACGAAGACACTCGCGCTGGGCAATCTGCGGATGAACAAACCGCTCACGCTCCCCGCCTTCGCCTACGCCGTCTGGGCCGAGCCGAACGAAGCCGCGCAGACAAAAGCGTTCGGCCGCGTGATCTTCAGAGGCGAATCGCTCGCCGAGTACGTCGTCTGGCGCGCTTCGCTCCCGGCGAAGACGGGCGAAACATGGGACGCCTTCCTCGCGACACTCGCCCCCGGCGACGGCCTCGCCCCCGCGCTCGAGCATTTCCATTTCAACCCGCCCGCCGACGCGGACGACTTCACCATGCGTGGCATCAAGATGATCGATGAGGCGATGACCAAGTAGTCGTTCTTCCCTTTCTGGAAGGGAGGGGCTGCTTGCGGTGAGCGAAGTTGAACCGGGGGAGGGTGAATCGCATCAGTCGAACAACGCCGCGCCTCGCCAACATCGCATCAACCACCCCCCCCCCGAAGCCCACGCTTTCCAAGCGTGGGCCTCTTCCGTTTCTCAGAACGCGTGTGAGAAGGGGGCGTTTAACGAGCCGCGACCGTGAGGGAGCGGTCAAGGCGCCGCTCATTGTTACCTGTTTCGACCGCTCCCTGACAGTCGCAGCTCGTTGATCCATGGCCCTCTCACACGCGTTCGTAGTGATCCTTGTTGACCTTGATCGTCGTGCAGCCGCAGGACGTGGTGACGGACGAAATCGTGATCGGCGTCGTGCCGGCGTTGGTGAACTCAAACCTCCCCGTCGCCGACACGTCCGCCGGCGCGGCCTCGAGGCGCACTTCATGCTCCCGCCATTTGAGCTGCGCCTGTGCCGGCGCCGTCACACTGATCGCCGCCATCCATATCCCGGCGCCGCAAATCCAGATGCTCCGCACGTCGATGCCCTCCAGAAGTTGATCGAACGATGATCCCGGATCGCAAGTTTCAGCGGCGACGCATGGACGTTCCGGGGGGACATAATGGGCGATTATGGGGCAT
>WGMD01000036.1 GCA_016125255.1 Planctomycetota bacterium
CATCAAGATGACGAGCTTCGACCGTCAACAGATCGATGCGATCCGAAAGGAACTGAATCAGACCTTCAACACCCAACACCAACCCGCCGTCCAGACACCCGCCCCTTCACGAATTTACAGCACGACAGGGACTTGACCCCCCGTCCACTTGACCCTTGCTGCTAACTCGTAAATATGCGAACGCCTTGTTGTTGCTGTTGTCATTGCTCATGGCATGTTTACCCCTTGTTTTGAAGGATGAACCCATAATTGTCGTTTTTGATTCTACAGAATTAAGAATACACAAGACCAGAGGGATGTCAAGTCTGGTCTTTGAGATTGTCCGATTCGGAGTCTTTGTCGGGAGGTCTTGCTTGTGTGGTCTGGCTGGGTTGCTTGTCAACAGAATCGGTCAGCAGCCCCACCAGCATCATCACCGCTTTCCCCGTCGCCTGTGGTGCGGCTATCAATGCGAACAGCAACCCCAGACAGATGAATCCGGTTGGGCTTCCTCCGCGTGAAGCGACGAAAGCGCCGCACACGACGGATAGCTCTGCGAACGACTGAACGAACCTAGACGGTGACGACCGGCGACCTTTCGGCGTTGATTCGTTACGGATGTGGATCATCCTTTTCCTCTCCCCCTGCATATACCTACGCCGGTGGGGGCGGAACTTTGAGTCCGAGAACGAACTAGGCCGTGGCGGCGGTTCCGTTGCCGATAGCGCTTTGGTCTCGTCGTAAGTCATCTCTTTCCTCCTCGTGCCGTATCTATATACGCCACAGAGGTGAAAGCGTGACATGCCGATGTTCGACTTTTTCAGAGGGCCGAACCCCCCGGAGGACAACTCATTCACTAGCCCGCATTGATGGCCACAAGCGAAACCATTACGGGGGTGGAACCGTTTCAGAAGTGGAACGATTTCGCTGACGGGGGGGAGGGGGGAAGCCAACTCATTCGATATTGTTGTGGTGTCTCGAAAATTTCCGCCAAAAAAATCGGACTGCTCAATGTGTCGATCCGGTATTCATCTTTCCTGTAGAAGCCAGAGGATATCCTGAGGAAGCCTTTCCTTGTAGCCCGAGATGAATGCATCCGCCCTGTCCGAGGAAACACCCTCGTGAACCATCATCGCTTTGAGATTTGATTCGCGGACGGCTGTGGCCGTGATGGCATAGTGCGCTATCGCCCCCGGTTCGGACAGACCCGAATGGATCGCGTTATATGTTTCTTCGCCCAAGGCCATCTGCCACTCTCGAAATAGCAATTCTGATCGACTTGCCTCACCACTGTGAAACTCCGATGCCCAATATGGCTTTTGAGAGATTCCAGAGACACCCTTATTCGATGTCTTGGCTGTTGCTTGGCGCTGGGCTTCGACCCATGCTTGCTCTTCAGACGGTTCTAATCCAAAAACGAGCGTGTACAAATTTCCGAACTGGTCGGTCGCCGTTCCGTATCCCGATGTAGATGTGGTTCCCACCCATTTGCCGGATACTCTACGTCCGTCTTGTGTGTCCATCGAAAGTGTGCCGCCGTGCGGATTACCCAGCCCCCACTTCCACGCCGCTTGCCCGTCTGCTCTATTTCCTGATTTGTTTCCGATGACGGAGATTGTCCCCGTACCATCGACCATGCTCATTGTGACCGTTCCCTTGTACACTTCGTCACTGTGAACGTCATAGCCTACAGCAGGCTTTGTTATCGAACAGCCCGCCGTTAGCAAAAGCAACGAGATGTAGAATACGACGATCGCCAGACGCGAATCGGAATGTGTATGACTGGCGATATACCCCGACAGGATACCGGCTGATCGGTGCTGAACGAGCGTGTGCATGATGAACCCCCGCAGTTAAATGTGAAAAAAAATAGATCAACCCCGTTTCCGATCCCGGCCCTGTGAGTCCACCAACGCCATCATCGCAGAGCGGATCGACGGGGGTAGTTTATCCCATGAGACGATCAGGCGGTAGAGGTCTGGGCTGAGTGACCCAGATATTGACCCATCGGGATGCGAACTTGCAGTATTTCCCGAGGAATCCGGGGGGTGTTCTGGTCCAAGGGGGGGCATTGACGCCGGCCCAAGTGTCACGCGATGACGCACCATGGCCGGCGTTGTTTTTTTGTTGCCTTGTTTTCACGGGGTTTTTGAACATCACTGGACGCGCTAACCGCGCCGCCTTCGATCCTGCCCAAGATGGCGGACGATGACGCGTCGGGGAATACATCGGCCCCTGTTTGGTGCATAAGTGGTGCGCGCTTTGGTGCGATGTCGGCGGTCCTGATCGCATTCGCGACGGCATCGACCCGCAGGGCGGCGGAGTTGATCGTCGGCAGCTTGTCCAGTGCCGCCCGTTCATCCTCAACCAGCGTTCCGTGTAGTGGTCGATCGTCAGCATGATCGTCGAGTGACGGGCCAGCGTCCTGGCCACCGCCCTGGGCGACGCCTGACTTGGTGATGAACGTATGGCGCAAGGCGTGGAAGTCCGCCACGCGGCCGGCCTGATCGACGGGGCACAGCGTGTCGGCGTCCCGCCGCTCGCGTCGGCCGGTCCATGTCATCGCCTTGCGTCACCACGCGATCCGCGCCCAGCGCAGGTCCGTCTTGATCATGACGGTACGCCCAATAAGCTGTACGTCGAGCGATTGAAGGTGAACCCGGTCGCCAGCGCGGTGAAGCTGGCGGACCAACAGTACAACATGGACGTATGACGGTTTCACGAAGTTTCTGAACACGATGCGAAGACTAGGCCGCACCATGTCGTCTTGCTGCTTGTGCAACCATGACCTGTTACGGGGCGACCTCCGGTTCGTAGTTGACGTCTTCGCCGGGCATGAGCGGTTCGCCGTTCATGTTCTTCATCACGACTTTCATCTGCGTCATGAGGAACAGGGGCTTGGCGGCGTCCTTGGCCAGCGCGTTGATCCGCAACTGCATCTCGGTCACCTTGTCGGGATGATCGGCGGCGAGATTGGTCTTTTCCGACGGATCATCCTTAAGGTTGTAGAGGTCGACCGACGAAGGAAGCATCGTGCGCCAGATGAGTTTCCAATCACCCTCGCGGATCGCGCCGCGGAACGGCTCGACGTTGTAGACGATCTCCTGGCGCGGCGACGGATCGTTCTGGCTGATCGCCGCCCAAACATCAAGCCCGTCCAGCGGCTTGCACTTGTCGGTGGATGCGCCGGCGAGATGCGCCAGCGTCGGATACATGTCCACCGCGTGAATCAGACCGTTGACCGTCAGGCCCGGCTGAATGTGCCCGGGCCAGTTGGCGGCGGCGCAGACGAGCGTGCCGCCTTCGAACAGTGAGCCCTTGCCGTCGCGATACGGCTGATTGTCGCAGGGGATTTTGATTTTCGACACGTCGGCCATGACGCCGGCGAACATGGCGTTGAACGTCCCGCCGTTGTCGCTGTGGAACACGATGAGCGTGTTATTGCGGAGGCCCTTCTGATCGAGCGCATCGACGACGCGGCCAATCTCGTCATCAAGGCACGCCACCATCGCAGCATACACTCGGCGGGTCGGCTCCTCGATGTTCTTGTAACGGTCGATGTATTCCTGCGGCGCCTGGTAGGGCGTATGCGGCGCATTGAACGTCAGGTACAGATAGAACGGCGCGTTGGCCGACTGCTCGTTGATGTACCGGACCGCGTCGTTGCCCAGAAGTTGCGTGGTGTAGCCCTCTTCCTTTACCGGCTTGTTGTCGCGATACCAGTCCAGCACGCCGTGCTCTTCATGCGTGAAGTAGTCCAGCTCGCCGATCATTGCGCCGTACTGGTAGTCGAAGCCGCGCTGTTTGGGCCAGTACTTCTTGTCCGCATGACCGAGGTGCCACTTGCCGATGATCGCGGTCTTGTACCCCGCATCCTTGAGCGCCTGCGGCATGAGCCATTCGTCCGTGTCCAGTCCGTAGTCGGCGACGGAGGGGATGACCGCCGTCTGAAGACCGTAGCGGTACGGATACCGACCGGTCATCAGACACGCCCGCGTCGGCGTGCACATCGGCTGCACATAAAACTGCGCTAGCTTCGCACCGCCCGCCGCGAGCTTGTCGATGTTCGGCGTCTTGATGTCGGTGCACCCGTTGAACCCGACGTCCTTCCAGCCCAGATCGTCCGCGACGATGTACACGATGTTGGGGCGAGCCGCATCGGCGGCTTGACTCAAGCCCGACAACGAACCGATCAGCAACAGGGCGACGACAAGAATGGTCTGCTTTATCATGAGAGCTCTCCAATGAGTGTTGAATCGAGTGAGGGGATCATTCGCGCATCGGCTGCCGCATGTTCAGGGCTTCGTTTTCCCGTGCGCTTCGTCCACGCGGTCGACGAGCGTCTTGGACCAGAAGTCCATCGCCTGTTTGGCGTGGCCCCATTCCTGAAGGCCTTCGACGAGCGTCATGCGATCGCCGCTGCGGGTATGGATGAATGCGAACATCTGCTCGTCGGTGGAGGCGTCGCGTCCTTCCGCCTCGATCGACGCGGCCCCGAGGCCCACGCCGCTGAGCTTCGTCGCCGGGTGAACATTGAAGATCGGATTGGCCTTCTTCAGATCGGTGATCGCCACGCGCAACCGAAGCGTGTCCGGGCCCGGCTTGTCGACCACCTGATAATTCCTGGAAAGATCCTCGATCAATTTGGCGCGCAGGTACTGCGCCATGTCGTTGAGCGTCTTGGGATCGACCGACGCCCCGGAGGCGTCGGGCGCGAAGTTCACGCCGATCGGGTCGATGATGAATTTGTCGTACTTGGACAGGTCAAAGCCGGGGTTGACATAGCTCATGGCGCCATCGACTTTCGCGCTGGGTTGGAGTTTGGAGTAGTCGCCGAGGAAACCGGAATGGGACCGCGGCGAAGCACTGCATCCGGTGAGGGCCCCTGTGAGGGCGAGCGTCGTGATGAACAGAAGCGTACGAAGGTGGGTCATGGGTCGAGTCCTTATGTGTGGCGAAAGATATGTGTGCACGGATGTTCCAACCATGCATCTATTCCGTTGCGAGAATGTCCTGGGCTTTGCGGAGCGTGGCGGTGCTGCGCTCGATCTGCGGGGCCCATGCATCGGGCTTGCCCTTCCAGAATCGAGCGACCTTCTGACCTTCGAGTGAAACCTTGCGGACATCGGTGAGATACGTGACGAAGTCGCGCAGTTCGTTGCGCTCCGTCGAAGTCAGGCCCCGGCGTTCGTCGTATCCGCCCCATGTGCGTCCGCGCCGTCCGACCACGCCGCCGCTGATCTGCTGATTGGCGAGCGTCTGAATCTGACCCAGACGCTGATCGATCCGGTCGAGTTCGGCCGTAATGAGCCCGCGTGCATGCTCGCCGAGCGGACCCACCGACGAACCGACCTGAGCATCGTCGCCTTGCGTGATCAACTCCAGCGCTCGAAGCTCGATGAGCCGCGGCAGAAGCGTGATCGTCGGCTTGAGCGAATTGTCAGCCATCGCCTTGTTGATCGCCGGCCGCAGCACGATCAGTTGATCCTCCCTGAGCTGCTTGAGTGCGGTCTTGCGCGATTCGGGATCGACGACACCGACGGGCGCGGCGTTCGGATCGGCGGCGGATTTGTACATGAGGTTCTCGCAGCGCGTCAGCAGCAGGTCCATCGCCTGCGCCTCCGCTGCCTGATCGACATTCTCCGAATTCTCCGCCATGCGGTAGACCACGATCGCCGACTGCCGATCCTCCAGTTGCAGCAGGCACTCGCCGCGCATCAAATGCAGCGCCGGCACGTCATACTTCTCCGCCGCTCCGGCGACGCGCAGCAGCCGGGCGATCTGCTGAAGGCACAGCCGATACTCCTTGGCCGCCATCATCTCCTCGAGCTGCGGCACCGTCGGCAGCGCCGGCGTCTGCGCCAGCGCCGACGCGCCCGTCATCATCACGATGAGCATGCACAAACACGCGGCGCGCCGGCCGCGGGCATAACGGCACAATGAATGGTTATTTTGGTTTGGGGTATCCATCGTAGAGCTCCCAAAAGGCGCTGCCGTGTCGAATCAGAGGGCGGCCGTTTTCCGCGCCGGCCGGTCGATTGTCGCGCAGCAGGAGAATCAGGTCCGAAAGCACGGAGGGGTTGGACACGAAGTAGCCATGTCCCATGAAATCGACCTTCGCGCGGACGTCGACGAAGGTCACGCGCTCTTCAAGCCGCTCGAACGCCGCGCGCTGCCGATCCGTCAGGTCCGTCGCCTGCAATTGTCCGAGTCGCCGTGCGCTGGCGAAGAGCCAGTCGGAGATGCCGATCGCGCGGTCCTCGGCGTTGAGATAGACGGTCACACCTTCCGACGCAGCGCCGAGGCGCTCGGCGATGATGCGCTGCGTGGCGACTTCGTAGTCGAGATCAGGAGCGGCGAGCACAACCTGTCCGAGTTTGAGGTTGTGCCGCGTGGTCAATGGATCATTGTTGTTCTCGATGTGCAGTTCGCGCAGTGCGGTGATGAGTACATCGGTGCCGCGGCTGTGGCCGATGAAATGAATTTTGGCGACCTGCGGGCAGGACGCAATCGCGCGGATGAACTGCTTGAAGTGGTAGATGCTGTACTCGCCGGACTCCCGGTCGTGGGTGTACCCGCGGAGCATGCCGCCCTCGAATCCGGCCGGCCAGGAGTAGATGACGCCCACGCCGGGCCGGCCAAGAAAATGCCAAAGCTGCGCCATACGCAGCGCAGCATCGTTGAACGTGTTGTTGTAGCCATGCACGAAGACGAACACTTCCTTGCGCGGCGCATCGGCTAGCTGCTCCGCCAACAGCTTGTGAAGTGCATCGACGGCCCGACGGTCCGTCGCGACATCCTCCGGGCTTTCGACGAGCTGATCGCCTTGGGCGATCGGCGGATTGTCCGTCGGCGCGAAGGTCGCCAGCGGTGCCGGCGCGTCGATGCTCATGGGCAGGTCCATCTTTCGATCAGCCGTGCGGCTTTGTTCGACGACTTGTTCCCATGTCAAATCCTTGCCGATGTTCACCCGGCAGGTGCCTACCGTCAGTGTGCGGGCGCGGCCGTAGTCGTAGGCGAGCGATGGATCCTTGGCGTCTTGTTCCGTTTCCGCCAATGTGCGATCCGAACCGTAGATGAGCGTCACCGCCGGCTGTTGATGCGAGGGCGGCACATCGGCGAAGGGATTGTCCGCGGCTCCGATGAAGAGTGCGGGTGTGGGGACAAGCGTCGGGCCGGAGCAGCCGGCCAGCGTCAGCAGCACAAGAAGCAGACCAGGTTGGAAGCGCATCGGTTTCATGGATGGTTAAATCGCTCCGGTGACAAGGGGCTCGTGCCTCGGTTCAGCGGCGTCTTTCTCCGGGACCGGCGGGGGCGCTGACGGGCGCTCCGGAGCGGCGGGATTCGAAGTTGTTGGAACGCTGCGAGCCGAGTTGGCGCGACTGCGAATCACGATTGAGCTGCTGGAGCAGACCGCCTTGCGACGTGTTCTTCACGGGCTTTTTGGCATCAGGGCGCGCCGGCTTGGTGTCATTGGCGGCGGGTTTGGGCCCGCGATCGGGGCTTGCCCACTGACCGTCCTCGTACTTTTGCCATCCATCGTCGGTCTTGCGATAGATGTTGTCGTCCTTACCGACGTAGACATTGTCATTGGCAGTTGTGCCGATGATGGCGCCGCCGTTTTCGCCCCGTCCGGCGGCGATCTTTCCGCCGGCGCCGGTCTGAGCGCCGCCGATGACGCCGCGGTCGTTGGCGCGGAAACCGGCGCGAGCCCAGTCGTCGCCGTTGCTCACGTAAGCGCGGCCCCATGAGCCGTAGCCGTTGGACCCGCCGGACACGCGGCCGCCGATGCCGGTGAATGGGTCATAGGCGGCTCGGGTGTGGGCTTCGCCGCGCGGTCCGTAGAGGTAAGCGCCGCGATGAAAGACGCCGGTGCTCGGGTTGTATGCAGCGAATCGTCCCGCGCCGCCGTAGGGACCATAGACCCTGGCGGACTGGAAATATCCGCCGCGGTAGTAGTCGTAGCGTGCGCCGCATCCGTAGGAGAACCACGAGGCGCGGTAGCAGGACGAATAGCTGTAGCTGACGCGGATGTTGACATCGTCATTGTCTGCGATGGCGTAGCCGAGGCCGAACATCAGCAGGCCGCAGGCGACGAATTGCCCGTTGTATCCGGCGGTGTGTCCGCAGGTGACGGTGTCGGGCGTGGAGTCGTAGACGTGGACGTAGGTGACGTTGTACTTGGGGCAGGTCGGGGGGATGGCATAGATCGCGGCGGGCACCGTCGTGCTCACGACCCACGGCCCGCTCGCCGCCCCCGCCACGAACCACACGCCCTGATAACAGCAGTAATACTGCCCGTCGACGAGAAACACATCGTACGGCGAGTTGCTCGCATAACGCACGGTCGAACCATTGATGACCACAAACGTCGGATCCCCGTCATACACGACGACCACAGACGCATCAGCCCGGCGGATCGTCGCCTTCGTCGGCACGGAGGCGAGTATCAGCGCGGCCTGCGCCTGCGCGGTGCCGGGCACCGATGCGAGCACGCGCCCGCGCGGGCTGTCTTCGGGAATCAGCGCAAAGTCGACGGGAAGATCGCGGCTCGCTGCGGTCCATGGTCCGTCGATCGTCCTGGCCCGGAACCATCGACCAGCGGTCAGTAGATAGTGATTGCCGTCACCCGAATTGAGAAACAGGTCGCTGTCCGTGTTGGCGACATAAAGCAGGCGCGTGCCGGGAATCGGCGTGTAAGCGGGCGGACCATCTGTGACGATCAACTCCGACGGCTGATGCGTCACGAAAACCTTCGGCGCCGCCGCCATGGGCTGCCCCGGCACCCGGGCGCGCACCTCGCTCCAGTCTTCGGTGTTGGGCAACTTGGTGAGCCCCTCCGGCAACGCACGCGCGGGGACCCACGGACCTTTGGTCAGATCGTCCGTCGTGATCCAACTGTCATCGACCAATGCAAAGTAGCGTCCCGACGTCGGATCGAAGAACACATCCCAGTTGGTGTTCACCGCGGTGAGCAGACCGGTGTCCTTGACCGGTTCGAGGCGCGGTTCGCCGAGGAAAATCATGAGCACCGCAGGTTGCTCGCTGCGGAAAATCGGCGGGGGATCGAGATTGACCTCCACCTGCGGGACCTCCGCCTTGTCGCCGTCCAGATACGCCAGCACGCGATCGAGTCCGATCGTCATGGGCTTCTCATTGGGCAGCGATTCCTCGACGACGTCGCGGAGCTTGCCCGCCTGGAACGGACCGGCATCGGGGAACTTGATGTCATGAAGCTTGCGGGAGCCGATGAGCACCATGCGCGAGTCGTTGTCGATCTTCGTCGATGCCGCGGCTCGCAACGAGCCCATGTGCGGCTCCTTCTCGCCCTTGAGCTGCACCGAAACGGCGGCGGAGAATTCGATCGTCTCGAATTTCGTCCAGCTTTCGATCTGCGGCTGGTGCAGGACGACGACGTTGCCATCCGACTCGTACATTCGCGGCCATTCGTCGACGGACTGAGCCCGAGCGAACGGGACGAAGCTTGCGAGCGACGTCAGCAGGGCGATGAGGATGATCGCGAAGGGTTTCACTGGGCATCTCCAGGCGAGCGGCGGGGGAGTCAGTTCAGTTCGTCGTCTTTCCAGACCTTGGCGCCTTCGATCGCGCCGCCGGCCATCGCGCCGGTCTGCGTGAATCGATAAATGCTCATGCCGGGCAGGGCGATGACGACGGCGCCCGAGTCGCCGACGTCGCCGACTTTCGCCGCCGCCTCGGCGCGTCCGGTGAGACTCCAGCCGTGATCGAGGATGTCGTTCATCGTCTTTGCGTCATGGAACACGACGATCACGCGGACCGTCTGAGCCCCCGCCCCGAGTCCCGCGCCCAGCTTCAGCGCCCGCATGTACGTGTCCTTCTTGGTCGTGTTGTCGCGGATCACGCCGAAGGCGTTGCTGCTGGACATGATGATGGTGTGCGTGCTGATGCCGCTGAATACACCGTACCCGGCGGCGCGGGCCAGCGTGTCGCGCATCGACGGCATCTTTGAGTAGACGAGCGAGAGCGATTCCGAACGCATCTGCTGCACATCCGCGATTTTCTCGGCCCGGGTCGCGCCCTGCGGGGTCGCGCAGCCGGTCAGTGAAGCGGTGAGCGCGGCGAGCATGACAAACGAAGCGAACTTGAAGGCATTCATCACGAAAACTCCGAACGGTGGAAGGTGTGGATCAGAACCAGATGGTGGCGCCGAGGGTCGGACCGTGCAGGATCACGTCCCACTTGAACCCGCCGTCGGTGAAGTCCCAGCCGATCGCGCGGTAGCCGCCGTAAAGCGTCATGTCCAGGTCGAATATCTTGGTGTCGTAGCCGAGCACGGCGGTGGCGGACCAGGTGATGTCCGACGAGACGCCGAACCCGCCGACATCGCCCCAGATTTCAAAATGAAGCTTGTCGGTGAGCGGCTGAACGAGCTTGATGCCGATGATCGGATCGACCCAATCCTTGTCGAGCGTCCGCGCGGCGACGACCGCGGGACTCAGTTCGAGACTCAGCGTCATGTACCGACCGCCGACATAGACGTCGACGCTCGAGTCGTGATTGGCGGGCTGACGCTCGCCGAGCAGCGGGCCGTCGTAGATGCGGTACATCAGGCCGAAGTCGACGATGCCCATTTCCTGATTGACGTCGATGTCGCCGATGCCCAGCGGGCCCGAGCGATTGTCGACGCCGATCTTGGCCCACATGCCGTCGATGTACCCGGTGAACGGGCCCTTGCCCGCTTCGATGCGGCCGGAGAACGCCAGCAGCGAATCGGAGGCCTTGAGCACATCGCCGAAGCTCGCGTCGGCGTCCGCCTTGACGGGGCCGATCGCGATCGTGCCCTTCATGCCCATGAGCCAGATCCATGACTTCATGTCAAAGTGCCAACCGGAATCGGTCCCGGCGGCCGGCGCTTCCTCGGCGGCTTGCGTTGCGGCGCCGAAGCAGAGACTGAGGCCGAGGATGATCGCGATGCTCGAAGCCGACTGCATAAGGGAGTGCTTTCGCATGGTTGTCTGCTCTCAAGGGGTGAAGGTGGTTCGATCAGGGATTGGAGTCCGAACTCGTCTTCCCACGGACGAGCGCGTCAATCGTGTTTAACAGTGCCGGACCATCGACGGGTTTTCGCAGGTACGCCGAGGCGCCGCCGTCGATGGCGCGCCGGTGGGCTTCGGGCGTGTCGTGACCGGTGATGATCACCTGCGGCATGCTCGCCCCGGCCTCGGCCAGTCGCGTCTGCACCTCGAAGCCGTCGACCTCGGGCATGTGCAGGTCGAGTACGACGCAGTCGAAGTGGTGGTCCGCCAATGCGTCCAGAAATGCCTGGCCGTTGCTGTATGCCAGCACGTCCAGGCCCGCTGATCGAAGCAGTCGGTGCAGCGCCCGGACCACCGACTCTTCGTCGTCGACCACCGCAATAAGGATTGCCTCGTCGGTCATCGGGACCGATCGTAGGGACGAGGCAAGAGATATGAATTGGACCTTGGGCCAATACCCGCCGGAAAAATTTGCGGGCGATCAGGAGGGCTTGGACGCCCCCGAAGCCCCGGAATCGGCTGGCTCGATGCCCAGCACCAACGCGATGCGGACCAGTTCGGCGATTGAACCGGCCTTCATCTTCTGCATCACCCGGGCGCGATGGACTTTGATGGTTTTCTCGACCGTGCCCAAGTCCGCTGCAATCTGCCGGTTGAGCTTGCCGCAGATCAGGTGGGCGAGCACCTCGCGCTCGCGCGGCGTCAGAAGGGCCAGACCTTCCGTGGCGTCCTCCACGCGCGCCTGCGTCAGCCGGGCGGCGAGACTTTGTTCAAACGCCCGATGCACCGCCGCGATCAGATCCTCGTCATGCACCGGCTTCGTCAGAAAATCGACCGCGCCCGCACGCATGGCTTTGACGCTGCTGGGAATGTCGCCCCGGCCCGTCAGAAAAATGATCGGCAGCGTGCATCCGCGAGCCGCAAGCTCCCGTTGCAGGTCCAACCCCGTCAACTGCGGCATGGACAAGTCCAGAATCGCACACCCGTGTACCGTCGCGTCATGCTCATCGAGAAACCGCTGCGGCGAATCGAACGTCTGGACATTGTGTCCCGCGATGACCAGCAATCGCCGCAGCGCGCGAAGCACCGACGGATCGTCATCCACAAGATATATAATCGGCTTGGGCGTGTTCATGCGCACCGTCATGCCTGGATCAGCGGCAGCTCGAAGTGGATCGTCAGGCCGCAGTCGGAGTTGTTTGTGGCCCACAGCCGACCACCGTGGGCATGAATGATTGTACGACATACCGCCAGGCCCAGCCCCATGCCCTCGCCCTTGGTTGTGTAAAACGCTTCGAAAATCGTCTCCAGTTGGCCCTCCGGCACGCCGATGCCGCGGTCCGCCACGCTGACCCGGCAATGTCCGTCCTCCGACGCGGTCCGGACGATCAACTGCCGCCCATTCCGCGCGATCGAGCCCATGGCATCGCAGGCGTTCATCACGAGGTTGATGAGCACCTGCTGGAGTTGAACTCGATCGCCATTGATCGTCGTCGGTCGCAGAGCGTAGTCGATCTGGCACGCCACGCCGTGGTTGATCAGATCGCTTCGGATCAGCCGCAGCGAGTCCTTGACCAGTTCATTGAGGTCGACCGACTGGTAATTGACTTCACCTTTGCGCAGCAGGGCGCGCAGGCGGAAGATGATCTCGCCGGCGCGCCGGTCCTCTTCGACGATGTCGCGAAGAATGTCGCCCACTTCGACGAGGTCGGGATTGTCGCGCGCGAGGAAACGTTGGGCGGCCTGTGCGTTGCTGAGAATGGACGCCAGCGGCTGATTCAATTCGTGCGCCAGCGAGCCGGACAGTTCGCCGAGCATGGTCACACGCGACAGATGCGCCAGCTCGTTGCGCTGACGCGACAGTTCCAGTTCGATGCGCTTGCGCTCCGTGATGTCGACGACCGAAGCCATCGCGCACCATTGCTGTCCGATCTGGACGGGCGTCAGTCCCACTTCGATGAGAATCTCGCTTCCGTCCTTGCGCCGGCCGTAAAGCTCCTGTCCGGCGCCCATGGCGCGCATCGCCGGCTTTTGAAAATATCCTTGTCGAAGATGGCGATGCTCGGCGGCGAAGCGATCGGGAATCAGCATCTCGATCTTTCGGCCGACCAGTTCGCGACGGTCGTATCCGAAGGTCCTTTCGGTCTGGGCGTTGACGATAAGGATGTCGCCTTCGCGATCGACCACGAGCAGGGCGTTGGGCGCCGCTTCGACGATCGATTGCGATCTTTCCTCCGCCATTTGCCGTCGCGTGACGTCCAGCGAGACGCCGAGCATCCGAAGCGGTCTGCCTTCGCCGTCGCGATCCACCCGCCCGCGGGCGGCGATCCATCGCGTCGAGCCGTCCGGCAGGATGATTCGATACTCCGCCTCGTACTCGCCATTGCCGTCGACCGCTTCCCTGATCCGCTTGCGAACATGTTCGACGTCGTCAGGGTGCAGGGCCTGCAAAAAATCCTCGAAGTTGATCGCGTCCGCCGAGTCGACGCCGAAGAGCGCGCGGCCGGGCGACCGGATCCAGATGTCATCGCGCACCATGTCCCAGACCCAAAGCCCCAGCCGCGCCGCCCCGGACGCCAGATCCATGCGCCGTTCGCCTTCGCGCAGCTCCGCCTCACGCGCCTGCACGACCGCGGTCAGTTCCGCCGCCCGCACCACGTCGCCGCCGAGTTCGAAGCCCATCGCCGCGATGACCACCATGAACGCCGGGACGACGTAAAACGGCGCGACCATCCGCCCGTGAAACACCAGCCATGCCTGACCGGCGGCGATGAGCATGAACAGGGCCAGACTGCCGCTGACGAGAATCGCACGGCGGTAATCGCCGCGGCGCCAGACGGTGATCATTGTCCAGACCGCGAAGATGAAAAAGCCCAACTCGCTCAACTCGCCGAGAAATCGCAGATCACTCAACTGCCCGCGCGCCACGGCGGCGGACGCGCCCAGAAACTGCACCCGATCAAGATGGTCGATGCGAACGTAGTTGGCGCTGTACGGCGACCAGAGGTTCCAGATCACCATCAACACGCGCAATCCGACCACCGAATACGCCAGCCACGCCGGCCCCGCCTTCAGATACGTCCGCAGAAACCAGACGCACGACACGAAGAACAGCACGATCGACACTTCCAGCCAGCGCATCGCCAATCCGTATTGCTCGGGCGTGCGCGCGATCATCATGAACATGTTGCACACCGAGAACATCGAAACCGCCGCCGCCGAGCCCGCGAACAAAAGATGCGCCAGACTGCTCCGCCGGCGCAGCCACACCACCATGTGCACCATCGCAAGCGTCAGACAAGCCGCGGCGACCATCGACCAGATCGGAATCAGCAGATTCATGAGTTTGCGAAAGATACACTCCACCCGAGCAGGTCCGCAATGTCATCAGGGTCTCCCGCGTATCATCAGGCCAATTCGGGTCATGGATCACGAGCGTCAATGCGGATCGTCGGCCAGGTCCCAACCGCCGCCCAGCGCCTTGTAAAGCGAAATCAGAACGCTCGACATCGCTTCGTCGCTCTGCGCCAGCGCGGTCTCGGACGCGAGCAGCGAACGCTCGGCATCGAGCACGCGCAGGTAATCGATCTGGCCCTGGGTGTAGAGCTTGTTGGACAGATCGACGGCCTTGCGGTCGGCCGTCACCGCATCGGACAGCAGCTTGCGATGCTCCTGCTCGCGGGCATACGCCACCAGCGCGCTCTGCACTTCCTGAAGCGCCGTCAGCACCGTTCGGCCATACGTGATCAGCGCCTCCTGTTCCGCCGCTTCCTGAAAGCGGATGTTCGACCGGATGCGCCCCGCATCGAAGATCGGCCAGCTCACCGACGGCCCGATGGACCAGAAGCGATTGCTCCAGCTTGTCACCGATTTGAGCTGATCCGATTCGAGCCCCAGCGATCCGGTCAGCGAGATTTTCGGGAACAGGTCCGCCGTCGCCACGCCGACGCGCGCCGTCGCACCATGCAGCCGCGCCTCCGCCGCACGGATGTCCGGCCGGCGACGCAACAGATCCGAGGGCAAGCCGATCGGCACCTCTTTGGGCGGCGCGGGAATCGGCCGCGCTTCGCTCAATTCCGTCGACAAATCCAGCGGCATCCTGCCCAGCAATACGCTCAGGGCGTACATCGTCTGCTGCTCCGCGCTTTGCAGAAGCGGAATCTGCGCGGCGGTCGTGGCGACCTGGGCGTTGGCGTTGGCGACGTCGAGCCCGCTGACCAGACCGGCGTCGAACTGCTGCTGACTGACCTGCGCGCTGTGCTTTTGCGTCTCAAGATTGCGACGGGCGATGTCCAGTTGACGCTCAAGACTGCGCAGCGTGATGTAGTCGAGCGCGACTTCGGCGGCGAGCGTGACTTTCACATCTCGATAGTCCTCGATCGAAGCGGCGATGTCGGCCTCGGCCGCTTCGACGTTCCGCCGCGTCCCGCCGAAGATGTCCAGTTCCCATACCGCGTCGAGCCCCGCCTGGAACAGATCGTGACTGGCGCTGGCCCCGCGCGGGAACACCCGGGCGTACGAGCCGGACGTGTCAGCGCCGGGCCACAGCGCCGCCTGCGCCACGCCCCGCGCCGCCCGCGCCTGACGGATCCGTCGCTGGGCCGCCTGAAGATCGAGATTGCCCGTCACCGCCCGGTCGATCAGCGCCTCAAGCTCCGCATCGCCGAATTGCGTCCACCATGTCCGCACCGCATCCGCCGGCGCGGTCGTCAACGTGTGCGGCGCTTCGACCTCCGCCGGCGCCGACACTGTCCATGCGTCCGGCACCGTCGCCTTGGGCGACTGAAAATTCGGCCCGACCATGCACCCGCCCTGCGCGGCGACAACGATGAGCATGATCCCCGCGCCGATGCGTCGGCGGACAAGTTCAGAACGCGGAACTTTCATCACGATGCACTCCATGCGATCACTCGAATCGCAGCGCCTCGATCGGATCGAGCCGCGACGCTTTCCACGCCGGATAAAACCCGAAGACGATGCCCACCACCGCCGAGACGCTGACGGCCGCAATGACCGCCGGCAGCGAGGTCGCCGTCGGCCAGTGTAGCAGGGCGGCGACGAGATACGATGCGCCGCGTCCGAGCAGGATGCCCATCGCCCCGCCCGCCAGGCACAGCATCACCGCCTCGACCAGAAACTGACGCAGAATGTCCGCCCCGCGCGCGCCGACCGCCATGCGCAGACCGATCTCCCGCGTCCGCTCGGTGACGGACACCAGCATGATGTTCATGATGCCGACCCCGCCCACGATCAGCGAGATGAGCGCCACGCCCAGCAGCAGATTCGTCATCAGCGTCGTCGTCGACGCCAGCGTCTCGACCATCTCCGTCATGTTGCGGACCGAAAAGTCGTCCGGTTCGCCGGGGCGGATGCGATGCCGATCGCGCAGCAGCGTGCTGATCTGGTCGATGGCCTGATCGATCTTTCCGCTGGAGGCGGCTTCGACGTTGATCTCGTCGACGTTGGTGAACCGGACGGGCAGGGGGGTGTCGGCGGCCTGAGTGGCGGACCGTTCCGGGTACAGCGCGGTCGAACCGGGGTAGAGATTGTTGAGCGTGTTGACCTGCGTGAGCGAATCGGCGCCGGCGCTGCCGCTGGACTGATTGGTTTCCGACACGGACGAGCCGACGACGCGATACTTGATCGTCGACCATGGCGCGAGCACCACATCGTCCTGATCGAAGCCCATCATGTTCGCGCCCTTTGGCCCGAGCACGCCGATGACGCGGAACCCGACGTTCTTGAGGCGAATCTCCTTGCCGATGGGCGAGGCGCCGCCGAACAGTTCGCGCACCAGCGTCTGCCCCAGCACGCAGACTTTCGAGGAATTGCGCACATCGCGGTCGGTGAACATGCCGCCGTCGACGACCTGAAAGTCCTTCACGTCGATGAAATTCGGCGTCGTGCCGTAGATGAACATCGGCACCCAGTTGCGATTGGAGTACACCACCTGCGTCCGCGCCCGCACCACCGGCGCGACGTTCGACACCGCCGGGCAGTTCTGTGCGATCGCCTCCGCATCCTGCGGCGTGAGCGTCATCACGCTGCCGGCTCCGAAGCTGATGCCGCCGCTCGAGGCCGTCCCGGCCCGGACGGACAGATTGTTCGCCCCCATGCCCGCGATCGTCTGCTGAATCGCCAGCGACGAGCCCTGACCGATCTCCATCATGGCGATCACCGCGGCGATGCCGATGATGATGCCCAGCGTCGTCAGCACCGCCCGCATGACGTTGCGCCGCAGGGCATTGACGGCCGTTTTGACGGTTCGGATGGAACGCATGGTCAATGCTCCTGCGCCGCCGGGGAAGGGGCGGTTCGATCCGTCGCGCCGTAGGCGCCGTCTTCGATGACGCCGTCGCGGATGTGAATCACGCGCCGGGTCACCGAAGCGACATCGGCTTCGTGCGTGACGAGCACGATGGTGATGCCTTCCTGTTGATTGAGCTTGTGGAACATCTCCAATACTTCGGCGCTGGTTTTGGAATCGAGATTGCCCGTCGGTTCGTCGGCGAAGACGAGCGGCGGATGATTGACCAGCGCCCGGGCGATGGCCACGCGCTGCTGCTGCCCGCCCGAGAGCTGCGACGGTTCGTGATCCATCCGATCGCCCAGGCCCACCAGTTCGAGCAGCGCCTTGGCCCGCTCCTTCGCCTCGCGATCCGGGACGTTCCGCCGGCAATACGTCAGCGGCATCATCACGTTCGCCAGCGCACTGGTCCGCGCCAGCAGATTGAAGCTTTGAAAGACGAACCCGATTTTGTCATTGCGCAGGGCGGCGCGCTCGTCCGCCGAGAGGCGCGAAACGTCGCGGCCCTCGAACCAGTACTGTCCGCTGGTCGGCCGGTCGAGAAACCCGAGAATGTTCATCAGCGTGCTCTTTCCCGAGCCCGAGGCGCCCATCAAGGCGACCAGTTCCCCCAGTTGGATCGAAAGCGAGACGCCCTTGAGCACGGGCACTTTCACCTCGCCCAGCAGGTAGGTTTTGTGCAGGTCTTTGAGTTCGATGAGCGCCATGGCCGAATCCTTGCGCGATGTCTTACGCGCGATGGAGTCTAATTGCTGCTGCGGCGGGAGCGTCCGAATTGCGGCGCGAACGGGTTGGTCGCCCCGCCCGCCGATCCGCCGCCGGGGCGCTGCTCGCCGACGATGACGGCCATGCCTTCGGCGAGATCGTCGCCGCTCACCGCCGTCGTCGCGCCGTCGGTCAATCCCGTGGTGACGACCATGGGGCGGACCCCTTCGCCGTCGCGCACCCACAGGCGCCGATGCGAGGATGCGCCGCCGCCGTGGTCACCATGATGAGCGTGCTGGGCGGACCCGCCGCCGTCGGATGCGCCGGCCGATTCCGTCCTGGGTTTGGCACGGTGCTGCGGCGAAATCTGGTCTTCCTGCGGCGTCCAGTTCAGCGCCGCATTGGGAACGATCAAGACGTCATTGGCCCGCGCGATTTCGAAGGTGACGTTCGCGGTCATGTACGGCATCAGCGTGCCGTCGGCATTGTCGGTTTCGACTTCGACGGTGTAGGTCACGACGTTCGAAGTCATCGAGGCGTTGAGCCGCACCTTGCCGACGCTGCCCTTGAAGGTTCGCCCGCCGAACGTGTCGACGGTGAATGTCACGGGCTGGCCGGCGTGAATATTACCGATGTCCGCTTCGTTGACCGCGACCCAGACCTGCATCTTGTGCAGGTCCTTGGCCAGCAGAAACAGACTCGGCGCGCTGAGACTTGAGACGACGGTCTGTCCGATGTTGACGCGCCGGTCGATGATGACGCCTTCGACGGGGGAGGTGATCGTGCAGTAGCCGAGGTTCCGCTGCGTGCGATCGACCGACGCCTGGGCCTGCTCGACCGCCGCCTCTGCTTGCAGGACGTTCGCATTGGCGACGGTGACGTTCGCCGCCGCCGTCTCGTACGCCGCCTTGTAGGCGTCATAGCTGGCCTGCGCCAGCGCTTCGGAGGGGCCGAGCTTCTGCGCGCGGGTCCAATCGCTTTGGGCCTGCGAGAGCTTCGCCTTCATCTGCTCGACGTTCGCCTGCGCGACCGCCACGCCCGCCTTCGCCGCCGCGAACTGCGCCTTGGCGGCGGCGGCGTCGGCGCTGTAAAGCGAATCGTCGATCTGTGCGAGCACGGTGCCTTTGCGGACGACCGAGCCATAGTCGATCGTGTCGCCCTTGTCATCCTTGCCGAAGGCATCGATCCGACCGGCCACCTGCGCGCCGACGTCGATGACCTCCTCCGGCTCGATGGTCCCGGTGGCGCTGATCGACGAAAGCACGTTGCCGCGCTCGACCGTCGCCGTGCGATATACGATCGGTTCCGTCTTGTTGTATCGGGCCCAGGCGGCGTAGGCGCCCCAACCGATGCCCGCCAGCACCGCCAGCACAATCACCCATTTGATGAGACGTTTCATGAATCACCTCGAAATGACTTGTCCACACAGCCGCCTTCCGCATCGCGGTGCGCAATCCACGATTCCAGATGCGCGGAAAGCCGGGTCAGCAGCGTCTGCAACTGCGCGCGCTGGCGCGCGTTCAGACAGGACATGAGCTCTTGAATGTGCCGTTCGTGCTCCTGAATGATCTTCCGGACCAGTCGCCGGCCGCGCGGCGTCAAACGAAGCAGCCGGGTGCGCCGATCGTCCGGCGAGGTCGTCTGATCGATGAGCCCGAGTTTCAGCAGCCGGCGCACGAGACTTGTCACGCTCGGCGGGCGCACAATCAGCCGGCTGCTCAGGTCGGCGTGACGCAGGACCCGCTCGCCTTCGCATTCCGCACGATAGAGATTGCGCAAGACGCCCCATTGCGCGCCGCTGATGCCGTGGCTGGCGAAATACGGGCGGGTGATCTGCCCCAGCAGCACCCGCGTGCGGATCAGCGATCGGTAAGCCGAATCAGGTTGAGCGGTGCGGACATTCATGGAAGATTGTTAGAACTCTAACTATCCAATGATAGCCCCGGCGGATTTGAGATGTCCACATCGCCCCCGGGACGCCAGGGTCGCGTTGCAAGGCGGACCCGCGCACCGGATCCATCGAGCATCGCGGATATAAAAAACCCACGGCTTTCCCAGTGGGTTTTGACGATGGTTCGGACAAGTTCGGTTTGGTTGGGAACGATGAGGCGGCAGCAGCACATAACTAAGAATCGGTCGCGTCGGACATTGGGGCAGACTCGGCCAAGTTGGATTCCATGTCAGTCAAATCTCAGTCAACTCCGTTGGCCGACGACGGAGTTCTGAGTGCGACGGCAAAGGAAGATGGATCGACTTGGCCGACACCTCGGCAACGAAAGACAAAGCATCATGGCTTACCGACGGATGAGAATCTTCTGAAGCTGGCAAGGACCTGGTTGGAAAATCAGCGGACGCTCTGGCCGGAGGCTACGGGGAGCGACCTACTGCCTGAGGCGACGGATGACACGCTTCGTAGGTTGGTGAACGACTTCAAAATGAGGTTTAGAACTGGCGAGGCTTCAGCGATCACTTTCCCGTCTCGCCTCAAGATCAAAGAGTTCGCTTATGCGTACTGTGGGATACACGCTGGCGTTTGGAGTCGTCGTCTGTATAATTACTCTGATCTGTGATCATCTACTCGCTCGTTAACGTGCGAGTGTGGAAATGATTTCCGGATTCATCTACATTCAAAATCACGCTCGTCAACTGGTAAGAAAAAGATACCGCCGGCCCGACGCATGTCGGGCCGGCGGCATTCAGTGCGTACCAAGGGAGGTCAACATGACTGTGGCCGACCCCAGTAAACTCAACATGAATCGAGGGCTATCATCGTATTTTGTGTATCGATCAGACAAATAGTCGCCTTCAGAAAATGCCCATCGAACATCATGATGACTCGGTGCAGTGTTGCACCGAGATATGGACCTCATTTTTGTTACCTTCCTTGAACATGAAGGAGCGAAGTGGATCGCTTAAGCATCCGCAATGTGCCCCATGTGATTGCGCTGGCGACGAGGAGGGCCGTCCACGCGCCATCGATGATGAATTTGTGGTACGTCAAGTAGTCTCCGTAGGCTTCCTGGACCGCGAGCGCGACGATGATGACGAAGAAGCCGTTGTACTCGCGCCGCAGAACATTCTTGAACGAAAACGGAAGATCCGCTGGGCGGTAAGCGCCGAAGCGCGGAATGAACGCAGGCGTTGCCGCGGCCCAACAGAGGTAAGCATCGCCGAATTTCGCACGTAGGAAGGCTTCCTCCGCAAAGATGATGCGCTCGTAGTAGAGCCAAAAGATCAGCGCATAGATTACGACCAGCCACCATTCGCGCGGAAAGAGCACGATCCCCAACCCGACGATGAAATTTCCCAGATACAGCGGATTGCGAACTATGGAATAAATGCCCGTGGTGTTAAGTGAGTCGGCCACCTGCTCGTGGGTGTTTCGGCCGGATGTGCCTTTGGGTGTGTGCCCGATTGTCAATATTCGCACGGCGAGGCCCGTGAAACTGGTGGTCAAACATAGGGCTTCCCACACGTAGTCGAGCCTCTGACTGCGAATGTTGTGATAGTGGCGCATTGCCATCGCGCATAGACCGATCATCGCCAGTGGCAGATAACTGCGCCAACGAAAGAGCCAGTTTCCAGACCGCACGAATTCTTCTTGCATGGCCATGCGTGACTCCTTGGGTGGATGGGCGTGATCAGAGACAGCGGCGTCGGCGCGCCGTCAATGGTTCACGCCATCTGGTTGCTATTGATGGGGGCTGCTTTTCTGGTGTCCGACGCGCAAAGTGACCAGGAGCGTGGGCAGCACGATGAGGACGAGCAGGGGTTGCACAATCAGACCGGCGATGATGCCGATGGCGAGCGGCTGGAGCATGGCGGAGCCTTCGCCCAGACCCATCGCCAAGGGCAGCAACGCGAGGATTGCCGCGAGGGTGGTCATGAGGATAGGCCGCATGCGGTTGACGCCGGCGGCGATAAAGCGGGCGGCGGGATCGTCGGCGGCGGGCAGGTCGTGGTATTCGGAGTAGTAGAAGATGGCGACTTCGGTGACGATGCCGACGATCATCGTCATGCCCATCATGGCGGTGATGTTCAGTTCCGTGTCGGTGAACCAGAGGCCAATGAATACGGCGGCGAAGCCGACGAGGGTGGTAATCATCATGGCGATGGCGGCTCGGAAGCTTTCATAGAGGAACAACAGGAGCGTGAACACCAGCGCGACGGCGGAAGAGAAGACGATCAGTAATCCGCGGAAAGCGGCGACCTGTTCAGCGTAAAGACCGCCAAGCGTGTAGTAAGTTCCGGCGGGGAGGACGCCGGGGCGGGCGAGAACGCCGATGATGTCGTGGAGGGTCGAGCCCATGTCTCGGCCGGTGATGCGGGCGGTGACGGCGACCATGCGCTTCAGATCATCACGCATGATCTGCGGCTGGCCGGTGACGACCTGGACGCTGGCGACGCGACTGAGGGGGAACAGATGCCCATCGGGTGCCCGCAGGCGCAGGTGTTCCAGATTGCTGACCGTCGTGCGCTCGCTTCTGGGTATCCATACGCGCAGGCCCACCATGGCGGGGCCTTGCTGGATCTGCGTCGTGACGATTCCGCTCAGGTCACTGCCGAGCATGTCGGTAATCGAAGCCGGCTCCACGCCCTCCAGCGCTGCCTTCACGCGATCCACCCGCACCACCATCGCATCGCCGGCCAGCACGATGCCGTCTTTGACATCGACGACGCCGTCCACCTTCCCGATGGCATCGGCGACCTGCGGCGCGGCGGCTTCGAGGAGCTTGCCGTCATCCGAAAAGATCTTGATTTCGATCGGCTGCGGCACGGCGGTCAGGTCGCCGATCAGATCCTCCATGAGTTTGGCCAGTTCGATCTCCAGGCCGGGTACGCGATGTTCCACCCGCGTGCGAATGTCATCCATCACATCATCAAGTGATCGGCGCGGCTGCGGCTTGAGCTTGATGAAAAAGTCGCCTTCGTTCGCCTCGGTCAATCCGCCGCCGAGTTGCAGGCCGGTTCGTCGGGAGTATGTCCGCACTTCAGGCACGGACTGAATGATGGATTCAAGCTCGCGCAGCATCCGGTCGGTTTCGGTCAGCGACGTGCCCGGCTCGGCGACGTAATCGAGGATGAATCCGCCCTCGTCCATCGACGGCATGAATCCTGTGCCGACCTGCTGATAGCCGAAATACCCAGCGCCGAGCAGCGGAATGATCGCCAGAAGAATCAGCCACGGTCGGGGCAACAGGCGTCGCATCGTCCATTGATAGACGCGGTGCATGCGGTCGGTGATCGGGCCTCCCTCTTCTTCGTCGGCGTCATGCTGGCGCAGCAGATGCGTCGCAAGCAGGGGCACTGCGAGCCATGCAATGACGTACGAAATGATCAGACTCGCCGCCATCGTCAGCGATAGCGCCTTAAAAAATGCGCCGGTGACACCGGTCAAAAACGCCAGCGGCGCGAAGATGATAATCGTCGAGGCGGAGGAACCGGTGAGCGGGCGTGTGAACTCGGCGGCGGCGGCGTTGACGCGATCGTGATAGTGCCCGCTTCCACCGCGAAGGCGTCGGATGATGTGTTCGATCATGACGATGGCATCGTCGATGATCAGCGCAACGGCCGCCGCCATGCCTCCGAGCGTCATGATGTTGAAACTCATGCCTAGCGCGTACAGCAGCAGTACTGTGATCGACAGCACCATCGGCACCGTCACGGCGGCGATCAGTGTCACCTTAATATTCCGTAGAAAAGCCAGTAGAATCAGCGCGGCCAGCCCCACCCCGATCATCACCGCATCGCGCACGCTTGTTGCCGACGCCACGATCAATTCACTCTGATCGTACCATTTGGCGATGCGCACATCCTTGGGCAATCGCTCCCGAATCTCCGCCAGCTTCGCCGCCACCTCCCGCGCGATCTTCACCGTGTTGCCGCCGGGCTGCTGGTACACCTGAAACAGCACCGCCTCATGTCCGTCGGCCGTGACGCGGGTCCATTGCGGCATGGCGCCGCGTGACACGGTGGCGACGTCCTCGAGCCGCACCAGTCCGTTGTCCCCGCTGCGCAGCACTGTCGCGCCGATCTGATCGAAGGCCTCAAATTGCGTGTCGGCGAGAATGAGGTAGAGCTTGTCGTGGTCTTCGGTGCGGCCGACCGCCGAGACGATGTTCGCCGCGGACAGCGCCTTGGCCACATCGTCCAGACTCATCCCGTGCGCGTCGAGCCGGGCCGGATCGACGATCACCTGATACTCCGCCGTCTGCCCGCCCTGCACCAGCACCTGTGACACGCCGCGCACCGTCGAAAGCACGGGGCGAATCTGATAGAGCGCCAGATCACGCTGCGCCACTAATGACTGCGTATCCGATACCAAGCTGAATCCAAGCACGGGAAACACCGTCGGATCCATCCGGCGGACCTCGAATTCCGCCCCCGCCGGCAGCGAGCCGACAATCTGATTCACCGCCGACTCGACCTGGAGCATCGACGACACCATGTCCCGACCCCAGTCGAAATTGATCGACACCTCCGCGCTGCCCCGACTCGTGGCCGACCGCACGCTCCGCACGCCCGGCACCGCACGCACCGCCTGCTCCACAGGCCAAGTCACCTCGATCGCCATACGCTCCGCCGGCCGGTCCCCTGCGTCCAGACTCACCACCACCCGCGGGAAATCCACATGCGGAAACAACCCCACCGGAAGATTCAATCCGCCGTACACTCCCGCCGCTGCCAGCGCTGCCAGCAGGAACAGAATCGATCGATGGTGCGAATGAGCCCAGCGGGCGAATTTCATTTTCCACCCTCCACTTCCACTGCCATGCCGTCGGTCAATTGATAATTGCCGCTGACGATGATCGGCTCGCCTTCATGCACATCGTCGCTGATGATCTGCACGCTGTCCTTGCCCTCAATTCCGAGATTGACGGCGTGTTTCACCGCACGGCCTTGCTCGATGCCATAGAGACTGAACCGCCCCTCATCAAGCAGTACTGCCGAGCGCGGAGCCGTTAGAGCGTCGGCGGTACTGACCACAATATGTCCGCTGACATAGGCATTGAGCAGCAGACTTGTTCCCTCTGCGGGCATGACGAACACGTCAATGAGGCGCGTCTGCGGATTAACGCTGTGTGAGATCATCTGGATGCGCCCCTCGATGGGTTTACCGCCCGCCTCGTTGACGGGCGTGATCTCAATCACATCATCGACTTTCAGCAGCGGCGTGACATCACTCTCCACACCCAGACGAACCATGATCTGATTTCGACCGATCGTCTCGACGAGCATCGTCCCTGCAGGCACGATCTGCCCCGCTCGCGCCGCGAGCTGACTGATCAATCCGGGGGCGTCGGCGTGAAGGGTCATCGCATCGTCGATCCCGCGGGCTTTGAGGCTTCGTACCCGCGCCTCGACTGACGCCGCCATCTGTTGTGCTGCAATGATCTCCGATTGCGTCGCGAGCTTGAGCTTGAGGCGATCTTCCACGAGCTTGAGCTGACGCTGCGCCGCATCGCGGTCGCCGATGGCCTGCTGAAGCTCAAGCTTCGCATCAGCACTCGGCTCAACTTCGACCAATGGCGTATCCGCTTCGACGGCTTGCCCTTCGGTGACCAGAACCTTACGGATGTGGCACTCAAAAGGCACGCTTAACGTATGCGCCTCGCCCACAGCCGTCGTCACCGAGCCGTAGGCCGTGATCGTCTGTTCGACGCGGCGGCGCTGAAGCAAAGCGGTCTGAACGCGCACCACTGGTGAGCCCTCCACGGAGGGCTCGTTGTCGGAGGCGGGTGCGGCCGGAGGCGCCCATTGATGCGTGAGATATGCACCGATGACGCCGCCGATCAACATCGCGGCGATGATGCCGACAATACGAGCGCTATTCATCAATGATCCTTTTCCGATGGGGGTTGTGCAGGTGCCGGCGGAGTTGCGTCAAAATGCGTCAGCCCGCTCGCCAGTTCCAGAGCAATTTGCGATTCGACAAGCTGCTGCCGGAGCGCAAGAACGGAGATAAGCTGATCATTCAGACTGTTCCATGCGGCGTAGTAGCTAAGGACATCGGCCTGACCGTGATCGACCGCCGCACGATACGTCCGTACGAGCTGGCGCAAAGTCGGTTCAGCAGCCCGAGCGTCCGCGATGCGATGATTGAGCGCCTTGATCTGATCAAGAAGCGTCACCACATCCGCACGGGCGTTGAATACGCGATCGGTGTATTCATCAAAGAGCTTTTGACGCGTGGCTTGCTCCATGGCGATCTGGCCCTGATTGTGATTGAAGATGGGCAGATCGATGGTCAAGCCCGGGCCGTCGGTGATGACGTTGCTCGTGTCACGAGCGTGATTAAGCCCGAGATTGATTTGGGGAAACTGTTGAAAGATCGAGCTGCGCACCGCCGCTTCCTGGCTTTCATACCCATGACGTAGGGCGACAAGGTCCATTCGGTTGTCCTGCAACTGATCGAGCAGACGCTCAGCGGCGGGTGGATCGAGATGCATCGGCAGTTCTACGCCACTCCGAATCGCGATGGTGCGATCCGGCGGCATGCCCAGTAGTCGGTTGAGGAGGAGCCGCTGCTGATGCGCTTCACTCTGAGCTTCGAGCACTTTGGCGTGGGCTTCGCGGCTGGCGCTTTCGGCGGCGCTGCGGTCTAGTTCCGTCATCAGTCCTTTGTCGCTTGCCAGTGTGATGAGACGCAGGTTCTCACGCAGACGCCGATCATTGTCGCGCGTCAGAGCCGTCTGCATTTCAAGGCCGATGAGCCGATAGGCGGCGAGCTTCGCCGCCTGGGCTGTCTGCCATTCCTGATATGCCACATCCAGATCAACCGATTCGACTTCCTTCTTCGCCGCCTCCGCTCGCCATGGATTGAATAGCTCTCGAAGGTCCCAACTCAGCCCCAACCCATAGCCCACAAAAGTGTCCGCAATGTTGCCGGCGGTGGGAACATCTACGCCTGCCGTCAACTGTGGATTCGGCAGCAGCTTCGCCTCAATCAGCTGAGCCTGCGCGAGCTGTCGGCGGTCGCGCTCCGCTCGCAAACTCGGATTCACCAGCACCGCGATGACCGCTAGCTGGTCCGGTGTGAAGCCTTTGGCCTCATCAATCTCCACTGGCGCAAGCATTGGATGCACCAGCGACTCCGCGTCAACCCGAAGGGCTTCAAACGCCGGTGGTCGCAGTGCCGCGTCCACCCCTTCGCTGGTCAGTGGTTGAGCGTGATACGACGCACAACCGGTTATCAACACGGCGCAGATCATGATGGTTCGCTTCATGGGTGATCTCCACGATCAGGTTTCATCGCATCTGGGGACAAATCCGGCACGTGCGCAGTCACCTCAAACTCTCCACCTCGCTCGCACCGGACATTCACCGTTCCGCCCATCAGCCGAACAATCTGTCTGCACAGCGGCAGGCCCAGACCGCAATGTCCGGCTGCGCCGCCGCTACGCGACGCCTCCACCCGCCAGAAGCGATCAAAGACATGCTCCGAATCCATTGCCTCAATCTCGCAGCCGACATTGACCATATACAACGATGTCCGGCCATCGGCTTGCGAAGCCGCCACTTTGATCGATCCGTTGGGATCGGCATATGTCACTGCGTTCTCGAGCAGGTTCCTTAACACGACTCGAAGCTTTGACGCATCCGTCATCATCATCACTCCCGCTGTTCCCGATCGCGTCATTGTCAATCCTCGCATCTCGGCGGTGTCGCCAAGCTCGCGCCAACAGTCATCGAGAAGTGAATCAAGTTCCACCGATTCGATCGTCAATTTAGTCTGTCCTGCTTCCAGCCGCGCCATCGCCAAAAGGTTCTCGACCATTGTCTGCATCTGTGCGCTGATGGTCAGACACTGCCTCAGGTCGTCACGATAGCTTCGAGCTTCGCGCGGCTGCGACAGTGACACCTCCAGCGTCGACCGCAAACCGGCAAGCGGTGTGCGCAGCTCGTGCGCCACGTCCGCCAGAAGCGTTCTTTCCCGCAGAAATGCCGCGTCAAGCCGTGCCAGCAATTCGTTCAACCGAGTGACGACCGGCACAAGCTCCCGCGGCGTCCCTGGCAAATCGATCGCTTCGGCCAGCGCCCGTTCATCAATTTCCTGTATTCGCTCCGACAGCGCCTTTGCGGGTCCTAATCCCGCTCGCACCACCATCGTCAGCACACCGATGAGCACCACAACCGTCACCAACCAGATCGAGGCCAGCAGCATTCGCAGATTCGCCAAGCTCTCGTCAATGAGTCGTGTTGTGTGCGCGAGCGCCAGGGTGAGGGTGGGCACTTCTTTCGGCGAGATGCCCACGTGCTGGCCATCGTGATCCTCCGTTTGGGGACGAACCATCACCTGCACCAGCCGGCCCTTGCCGCCGTCCGGCAGCACCACCGTGCAAACCCATGCCTCATCGGATATCAATTGACGGTCATACGGGAACACCCGTGGGTAGACAGTCGCGGATGCGCCTTCGGCTCGAATCGCTTTCGGCTGGTCGATCAGATCTCGTCCATTGAGTGAAGGCGATCGCGCCAGCACCGCGCCGTCCTTGTCGAACACCTGGTAATACGCGCCGCCGTCGGGCGACAGGAACTGGGGGCTGCGTAGGTTGTCGAGTTCGAGATCGATGCCCTGCGGGCCGATTTCAAAACCGCTGGTAATCGCATGTGCCTCGTCGACCAGCGAAGCGTCGAGCTGGCTGTACAGCCGCGCCTGAACCATCCAATACAGCGCCGCTGACGCGGCCAGAAAGACGAGCGACACACTGAGCATCGAGCCGATGACCAGGCGCGATTGCAATGACCGAGGCGCTCGATTCATCGTAAATCCTCGAGCATATAGCCGAGTCCCCGTCGCGTCTGGATCGGACTGGCGCGTCCCGGGCGGTCGAGCTTCTTACGCAGATATCCGATATAGACGTCCACGACGTTACTCGTCGCGTCATCGTGAAACTCATAGAGGCTTTCCCAGATTTCAGTGCGTGTCACGACGCTGCCAGCTCGGAGGGCGAGCAGTTCCAGCAGCGCGTACTCACGGGCGGTCAGTTCAATCCGGCGCCCGTCGAGCTGGGCGTGCTTGGCGGCGGTGTCGATCTTCAAATCCCCGACCACCAGCACGGTGCCCTTCTGTTGATACTTGCGTCGCACCAGCACCCGAATCCGAGCCAACAACTCCTCAAACGCAAACGGCTTCACAAGGTAGTCATCAGCTCCAGTGTCGAGCCCCGTGACGCGGTCCGACACGCCATCACGTGCCGTCAGAATAAGTACAGGATTGTGATACTCGCCATCGCGCAGTTTTCGCAGCACCGTCAATCCATCGATTTTTGGAAGCATCAGATCAAGCACCACCACGTCATAAGACCCGCTGCGCGCATACCACAATCCCATCTCGCCATCACCAGCGCTGTCGACAGAAAAGCCCGCTTCGCTGAGCCCTTTGACGAGCGATTGACGTAGCGGCACGTAATCTTCAACAACCAGTATTCGCATCAGTCCTTATCGGTGTCGAGTTTCTTGGACAACAGCGTCCCATCCGGTGCGATCTCGATGTCATACGGCTTGCCATCAATGGTCACATCGGCGGAGTAGATCATCTTACCGTCTTCCGTCTCCTGCTCGATCTCAGTGATCTTCCCGCCTCGCGCTTCCTCCAGCAGTGTCTTTTTCACCGGGGCCGGGAGTTGTTCGATCGTGATGGGTTTCCCGTCGTCCTCCTTGTCTTTGTGGTCCTTTTCATTGTCTTTTTCTTCCGCGAGCGCGACAGCCCCGCCCGAGCCGGCCGTCTGCGGTCGAGCCCAGGCCGAAGTCGGCAGGCGATCGGCAAATACAAAAATCGTGATAGCGGTCAGCAGCAGCATGGCGCGTGTCATGGCAAATCTCCAGCGTCGTGGGTTGCGATGGCATTTCGGGGTCGGAACATCCGACTCCATCGGACGATGTCATCGTTGATGGAGCCAAATGTAGGAAATGCACTATGAGAATAGCATGAGAATTTCACATGCGATCCCCGCGGCATTCGTCATCGAAGAAATTTGGGATATTCAGGCCGGCCAGAATCTCCAGATCGCGATAGATCGTGCGTTCGAAGACGTCCAGTTCGTTTACCAGCGACGCCGCGTTAAAACTCGGCCCATGCGTTCATTCATGCAGCCATCCTCGCGCCCCCGATTGGGGATACGTCCCCAATCACACCGGCGCGCCGACCCCACGCTTTTTCGACCTCCCGGTGCGCCGCCGTTCCCGCCTCAAAATCGCACCATTTTCGCCCATTTTCCGCATGAACCGCGCACCGGACGGCCCGGTGCGCACAGCAACGAAGCCCCCGGCGCGCCCGGTGCGCGGTCGAATAAGGACTTACGAAAACGCATGCGCACGGCCGCGTCCGATTCGTCATCCCGGTGCGCGAATCGCGAAACATCCGTGCGCCGAGTGGGGAATATCACCCAGCCGCTCCATTCAATTGCCGTCCGGTTTCGTCGTGTCGACATCGGGGCTGGGCGGGATGCGCCATGTCTCGATCGCGTCGGGCTCGGCGGGATTGAAGTCCGGCGGATCACTCCGAAGATGTTTCGCCAATTCAGGAACGGTTTCGCGGATGCCATGCACGACGCATCGCGCCAGTTCGTAGCTTCCGTAAGCGTTGTGGTGCGTGCCGTCCTGAAACGCCGCGCCGATCCGATCGCCCATCGCCCATCGCCCGATACAGCGTCACGCCAATCGTGTTCAGATCAATCATCGCCGCATCCTCCCCTCGCTCCGCCGCCCTCAATGCGGATCGTCGAGATACTCCCACGCCTCATCAACCGTCGGCCCGGAGGCGGACAGATTGCGATTGGGATCGGCCAGCAGCGGCGTCCCCGCCCGGTCGAACACGTAAGTCACCGACCCATCCGTGTACGCCGCATTGACCCCATCGCCATGCGCGCCGATTACCCGCCCGCCGCCGGCGATGTTGTCGCTGTAGAGCGCGATGCGGCGTCGCGCCTGTCCGAACGTCGCGCCGACGTAGGGCTTATCCTCCGCAAATCGACGCCGGTTGTACCAGGCACGCAGATTGACCCACATGCTCCGGGCCGGCCAGTAGTAGTAGTTGTAGCTCGTCGCATCGCCCTGACTGTCCATCAGATGTTCATTGCCGTTGACTTCGATGTTGCCCCAGATGCCGGGTCTGGACGAAGGGCATCGCAGCACCGCATCATGGTGCCAATCGGAAAAGTCGTAGTATTCGATGAGCAGTCCATAGTTGACGGGTTGATCGCGGGGGGCGCCGACGCTTTGCCGGTCGAACATGAAATACGTCAGCCCCGAGTTGTTGACCTGCCACGCCTGCGTTCCGATGCAAGGCAGATGCAGTTTGTTGTCGGACGCATACATGTACCCGCCCAGATAATTCTGCCGCACGTTGGAAGCGCAGACCACGCGCTTCGCCGCCTCGCGCGCCTTGGTCAGCGAAGGCAGGAGGATGGCGATGAGCAGCGCGATGATCGCCACCACGACGAGCAGCTCGATGAGCGTAAAGCCCTGCGGATCGCGGGTGCGACAGTCGCATTGCGCGGCGATCTGGGCCTGTGCGTGTTTCATCTTCGGCGCATCATCAGAAGCGACATCAGCGTCAACCCCGCCGGCAGCGCGGCGGGCGCGGGCACGGCGGTGACTGGAGCGGCCAGATTCTGACCCGCCGCATCGATGTAGATATTGTCCACCACGATGGCGCTGTCTGTACCGCCCCCGTGTGCGAACAGGAAATTGGTCAACGCGGCCGTGCCGGTTTCGTCATTGCGGAAGGCGAAGCTGGTCTTGACGCCGGCGTTGGCGGTCAACTGCGTCTGGGTCGCGAACGCGCCGCCCTGAATGTACGCCTTGAACGTATCGGAGCTGTTGTTGGCGACCATCCAGACGCTGTACCAGATATTGGCGGCGACGGACTGGTCGAGCGTGACGAACGAACCGCCGTCGCGCGCGACGAATGCGCCGGCGGCGTCGATGGCGATCTGGGGGCGATAGCTGTTGAAGGTGTTGGACACGAGACTGATCGACGCGTCCGCCAGGCCGAAGGACGTGCCGGGCGTCGTGACCGAAGCGTTGAACTGGAAGTAGACGGTGCCGGTGGATCCGTTGTTGATGGATGCGACGGTCTTGTAGGCCGCGGTGCTGGTGGAGCCGCTTTGCAGGGCCTTGTCGGCTGGACTGGCGGGCGCGGCGGAGGTGACATCGACCGAGGCGTCGGAGGCGGTCCATCCGTTCTGCCCGTCGACGCCGCCGTCGGTCAGCGCGTTGAAGTTCTCGACAAGGACGAACGCCGCGCGGGCCTGCGTGCTCAACATCAGCGTTGCCAGCAGGCCGACGATCAGCGTGAGTTGTCGCGATGGGATTCTCATCATTTGCTCCTTTGTGCAGGTTGAGTGGGCGGGGAGGATTGATCTGGTGATTGCGAAGGGGAGGCGTCCGGCGGCGTGACAACAAGGCCGTACATGCCGGCGATGGTCGGGTCATTCTCGATGGCGCGCGGCCCGAGCGTCACCACGCCCGCCGCATCCACCCGCCGACGCCAGACGCTGTACGCCAGATCGCGATCCTCCGACACGAACTGGCCCTGTTCGATCGAAAGCGTCACGGTCCACGGCGTCTGTTCAAATGCCTCGGTAAGCCATTGCGGCAGCGGCGCCCGCGGGTTCCAGAGCACCCACACCGTCGCCGGCCCGTCGAGCGTCAGCTTCACCGACAAATGCGCATCGGATTTGTCCTCGTTGGACGTCTGCACGAAGTCGGCGCCGCGCAGGATCGGCGGACAGGTCGGGGCATTGACGCCTTGCCATGTGTAATCGCGGTCAATGTACGCCTTGGCGCCATCGACGAATCCGCCGCGCACGATCGGGTACTTGGCGCGGCGGCTGGTCGTCGCCGACACGAGCATCGTGGGCGGCAACAGCGCGCCGTCGCGAAGGGCGACGTGCTGACCGGCGGTGAGAATGCGCGGATCGAGGCGCGGCGACTGGACGCGCACGGCGCCCCTGGTCACGAGGACGTCGATGCTGTGCCCGTCGCTGACGTTCACGTCGAAGGCGGTGCCGAGGTCGACGATTTCGACGCCGCCGGGAAGATCGACCGTGAATCCGCGCGCTTCGGGTCGCACCAGCGCGCTCAGTCCGCCGCGCATCAGCCGCCCTCGGTTGACGCCGGTCATTTCAAATTCGC
>WGMD01000037.1 GCA_016125255.1 Planctomycetota bacterium
CGTGCCGAAATATTTATAACCATATCCACATGTTCGTTGCTCTGAGCTTCTCCGAGGGCAGTCTTGAATGATAAATGCTATTGATCCGCGAACAGATTATCGCTATCTTCTGTACGTAATCTTGTGGGGGCGAGAATTCCCTGGTGGCGTAGTGAAGCGATCCGGAGGCATAGATACATGATCGTCGAAGCGATGGATGTCCGAAGCGATCGGCGTGCGATCTGCATGCGATGTGACAATTATCGCGGCGGGGATGACCGGATGGCGGTTTGCAGCGCGACCGGTGTATCAATCTCTTTCACACATGGACAGTGCATCTTGGGAAAATGGCGCGGGTTGAAGCGGCAAATCGAAGCGAAAGATGAGCAGGTTGCCATTCAGCAGGATTTGTCCGTGATGGATCAAGATTCACCGGTCCGCAGGACGGCTGAGTCGGATATTGAAACTGCAGTGCTGCCACAAGGGGATGAGCATGTTCAAACAACCGGCGTTGCTGCGAACCAAACGGCCTCATCGTCGAATCATGACCTTTATCGATATTTTGATCGCGTCGTCGTGGTGAATCTTCGTCGCCGACCGGATCGATTGGCCCAATTGGAAAAGGCGTTGGCTGATTGCGATTGGCCGTTCCGCAGGCCTGAACGATTTGATGCGATCGACGGCGGCAGCGGCAAGGTTCCGGCTCCCATCGGCTGGACGGCGGGAGGCGGCGCTTGGGGGTGCATGCAGTCCCATCGGCAGGTACTCGAGCGGGCGATCATGGATGACGTGGGATCGTTGCTGGTTTTAGAGGACGATGTCTGCATGCGACCGACGTTCCGGGAGGATATCGAGCGATTTCTGTCGGCAGTGCCCGATGATTGGGACCAGTTGATGCTCGGTGGTCAGCACATCAACAATACGCCTAATCAGGTCAAGCCCGGTGTGGTTCGTTGCACGAACTGCCAGAGGACGCACGGCTACGCCGTTCGGGGCAAATACATGCGGGATCTGTACCGCAAATGGTGCTCTAGTTCCGGCCACTGCGATCATGTCATGGGGCCGTTCCAGTCGGCCTATCGAGTTTATGCGCCCGATCCGTTCATCTTCGGTCAAGATCGCACACGCTCCGATATCAATGGGGCGATCAATGCCAAGAAGTTCTGGGTGCCGCCGCCGCCGGGTCTTCCTGTGGTTGTCTTGCGGGCACCGCGCGAAGTGGCCGAAGCACTGCGCAGTTACGGCTTCCATACAGGTTACACGCGGGATTCTCAAACCGATATTGATGTGGGGCTGCGGGACATTTTCCGGGAACAGACAACTGCAGACGGCATCCGAGCAAAGCTGCGCGATTGGATCAATATGATTCAATGGGAGGTCGCCAGCGAGGAAGCAATGGTTTGCACCGTCTGGCACCCCAAGGCGACGGTCGATCTGGTGCGGGACTGTACCGATGGAGCCGTCTTCGAGATGGTCGCGAACACGGTCGAAGAGGCGCTTGCCGCAATGCCTACGGGATTGCGGATCAATCGGAAGCATGGCTGCCGTTTAGACCGTGCGGTTGTGTTGTTGCGGGCCCCTCGGCACGTGGTGGAGGAACTTCGCCGCCACGGTTTCCATACCGGCTTTTGGCGAGATTCCGAAACCGACATCGATAACGGGCTGATCGACGTCTTCAATTCTCCGCTAGAGCAGCAAGCGTCAAAATTGCGCGACTGGTATGACTGCGTTTCGAAGGAAGCCGATGCCATTCATAACGGCGTTGTGGCGATTTGGCATCCAGAAGCAAATGTGGACCTGGTGGCTGAGGCGATCGCTGATCAAAAGATCAGGGTGGTTGAGATCGAGACACAGACGGCAAGCGATGCACTTGCGCGATGGGAGGCGTGGCAATCGACGACCGGGGCCCTGCACGTGGCCATTTGATATGGCAGGCAGAAACCGGCTTCTATGAATATCCTGCAACAGACGCGTATCGTTGAACAAGCGACCTGCTACGTGTTCATGATTGTCGCCCCCTAATGTGTTGCGGTTGGTGAAATGAGCGGAGGCCTGAGACCGGCCAAACGTGCGTCTATGAGCGAAACGATTTATGCAGCCGTGTCGATTTTTGACAATCTGGAGATTGTTCCGCATTTTCTTCGCCATTATACGCGGCTTGGAGTGAACAAGATCGTCTTGTCTGTGCGAGGCAAGAGCCCAGAGCTTGCGGAGTCGGTTGCCAAGATCGCTGTCGATTATCCTACCGTCGTTCATTTCACCCCCGCGCAGTATTTTGACTGCATGGAGCGGTTCGGGGTTGAAAATGAACTGCTCAGACGAGAGGGCATGCAAGACGACAACTACGTGCTGCATCTGGACTTGGACGAGTTTCATGAATACCCGGCCCCGCTTATCGACATTGTTCGACAGATGAATAAGGCCGATGCCTGGGCGGTCAGGGGCTGGATGGTTGACAGGGTCGCCGCGGATGGCGTGCTGCATCCGATTCGCGACGAACCTTGCATTTCTGAACAATTTCCGCTGGCGGCCGATATCACAAAGTCCATTTTGGCCGCCCTAAATCAGAAAATTATGTTGTGTCGCGGGCGGGTGCACCTTAACAGCGGAAAACACGACACGTTCAACGCGTATTACGACCGTGTGCCGCTTGGGTTCACGGAACAGTATCGCGTGCATCATTTCAAATGGATCGACGGTGTCATTGAAAGATTCGAACAGCGAATTACTGAACCGGGAACAGCTGATGGATACAAAAATGAATGTCGATCATTTATAAAATACTACCGCACGTATGGTAGAGTGGACTTGTCGCATCCTTGGCTCAATGTCCGTCATTTGGGGGCTTTCGCCTACCATGATGCGTCTCGCAGCAATCGCACCACGATTCAGGAAAAACCGTCGAAAGCGTAACAGCCCGTGGAACAACGCCATCGTTTGTGGTACGCTCGTAATTGCTCAGGCAGCCATACATATCATCCCTGCTGAGGACATATCGTCATGTCTCGACGCCATGCGGCCCTGTCGGTCGTCATTCTCCTATGCACCAGCCTTTTGATGGCGGGTGACGATGCGAACAACCCTTACGAGTTGACAACCATCGCTGCGAAGCAGGCATGGGTTAGTCTGCAACGCGATCTTAACAAGTTGGATCGGCAATATGAACGGGATCGCAAGTCGCGGATGAACACAGCAGTAGCTGATCTTGAACGCGCGAAAGCCAAAGCCGCGCAGGCCGCCAATGCGGATGAGATCGTTCGGATCAACAAAGCGATCGAAGGGTTGAAAGCCGAGCACGCGGATGAAGAAGAAAAAGAAGACGGCTCCTGGCTCGCGGGCACACAGTGGAGATTGGCAAGGGACGGGCGTTGTGTCCTGACGCTCAAAGCGGACCATAGCTGTGAAGTTTCGTGCGCCTGGAAGGGCACGTGGCGCGCGACCGGACCTCAATCCGTTACCATTACAACAGACGACGGCGGAATGAGGGTGTTCACGTTTTCCGTGCTGAAACGGCATGCCATTGAAGAGGCTCCGAGAACAGATGAAGCCGGCCTGTGGAATCGAATCGGCGTGAAACGGGCTCCATAAGCGTATCGATAAGACACCCGGAGCGTGGCGACAGCCGTTCAGCCCGCACGTCTTGCGGCGTCGGCTGAATAGAGGAACCTCCCACCGCGCCCCGACGACTACGGATCGATCGCCGAGCTTTCCCGCGCCCAAAATTAAGGCGGTGATTAAATGCTGACGCTGTATACGAACTATTTTACGCACGCCAGCGCGGCCCGTCGGGCCGACCTGGACTTTTGCTTTTCCAGGAATCTGGAGAACCCGTGGATCGACCGGCTTGTCGTCATTTCCCAGGCGACCCCGGAGGAGATCGCCAAGTTCAGCACCAACCCGAAAGTTGTCGTGGTCAATCTCGACTGCGGCAAAAACCCGTATCGGAGGCCGACGTTCCGAAACTATTTCGACCTCGTGAACCAGTTCACAACGTCCCCGAACGACCTGAACATCGTGGCCAACAGCGACATCTACTTCGACGATTCGCTGGCGATGATTCAAGGGCTCGACCTGAACAACGTGTGCCTTGCGCTGACGAGGTGGGAGCACAGAGACAACGGGGAACACGTGTTGGAAATCCACGAAGACTGGAGCCAGGACGCCTGGATTTTCCAAGGCCGCGTCAGGCCGATGGGCCATCTGGATTTCCCCATGGGCATATGGGGCTGCGACAACCGTTTGGCCTGGCAGCTCTACCGTGATGATTACCTCGCTGCAAATCCGTGCTTCGACGTCAAGGCGATCCATATGCACGCATCTGGTGTCCGATTTAATGGGACGCGCGTCGAAGGCCCCACGGATACCGTCGGGCGATGTTCCCTGGCGGACTGCGGACTGCATCGTGGCACGCCGGATTCCGGTGTGATCTCGTTCAGCCTTTGGGGCGATAAGCGTCACTACCTATGGGGGGCCGTCGCCAACGCCAAACTGGCAAGACATGTGTACCCCGGCTGGACGATGCGGGTTTACCACGATGAGTCGGTGCCGAAGGACATCTTGCAGACGCTGTTCAAACTCAAGGTCGATCTGGTTGAAATGCCGCCGAATCGGGGCATCTCAGGTATGTTTTGGCGGTTTTTAGCGGCCGCAGATCGCGGTTTCTCGCGGTGGCTGGTCCGGGACTGCGACAGCCGGCTGACCTATCGGGAACGGGCGGCGGTTGACGAGTGGGTTCGAAGCGGAGCCCCGTTCCATGTCATGCGGGACCATCCCGACCATGCGGCGCCCATCCTGGGGGGAATGTTCGGCGGCACATCGACGAGCGTACCGCAGATGCCGGATTGGGTTGAGGCATGGGCCGCAAAAGATTGTTACGGACAGGATCAGGATTTCCTGAAAGCGATTGTATGGCCCAAAGTTAGGGCGACCGCACTGGTGCATGACGCATTCGCGGAAACATATACGGATCTGGTCCGGATGTTTCCTACGCCACGGGAGAACTATCATTTCGTAGGCGAGCGGTGCGATGAGGATGAGCATTGGCACCTCGGCAACAGAAAAAAACTGATGGTTGCGGAGGCTCGACGGCTTCGAATCGACCCGGGGCGACGCTTGGCGTCGCCCATCGCACCGACGCGGTAGAGCGGCTTGTCAGCTCCCGGCGAGAAACCGGCAATCTTCATGGTTGCTCACCACGGTTGTGCGGGTCGTATCAGGCGAATCCCAGCGGTGTTGAAATTGCCGAAGCAGCGGCTCGTAATAGTATCGGGTCACGGGAATGATTTCGGTGTCATGCACGACGATGAAGTCCGCCTGCGCGCCATGTTGCTCGTCGAGGAAAGCGGCAATCGAAACCAGGCGACCGGATACAGGCGTTTGATCCACCAGAACCGCGCCCCATTGTTCGGCCTCGTATCGGAGTTGGTTCCAGTCAGGGTAGCCATGATACGACAACGGACACGGCTTCACCTGATAGTGCTCGTGCTCCAGCTTTCGGATCTTCTGAATCCATGAGGGCACGGGCTCGTAGCAAACGACTTTGCGACATTGTTCGCGAGCAAAGCGGGATAGCGCAGAACTGGAATGCACGCCACCGCCCAACTCCAAAATTGGACCAGACGTCCGAGCCGCACACGCCAATAGATACTTGAGGTGGGTGCCCCATTCGCCCCCGTCTGGCAGGATATTGTCGCTCATCGAATATCTCCAAGAATCACGGACCACGCCTCAAGCGCCACCTGCTCCCGCCGGCGGTTGTCATCCAACTGGGCCTGAGACCGCTCCGCGTAGTCACCCAGGCCGGAAGCGCACTTGAATGTGTAGAAATCCGAGAGCTTGATCTGCTTGATGTCAGGGTACGGCGAGTCAGGAAACCAGCTACGCTGTTGAAAGTAGCCGCCGGCGGCCAGCGTGTCCAGCGACGGAAACACCATGGGGATGCCCGCCCACGCCCGCTCGAACCACGACATGACACTGAAATTGTACGGCCGCTCGTGCACCGCGTCGTAGCGGACCAACTGGTCCCATGTCCACGGCCTGGGCAGCTCGTGCGCTTCGCCAGCACCACCCACCCACCGGTGCATGACATAGCGGCAGAGGCTCTCGATGTGCAGGGGCCGACGGCCCACGGCCGCGTGGGTGTACTCCACATCGTACCGATTGTTCGCCACCAGGATCACCTGGTCGGAGCGGAGCAGTTTCTTCAATCGGTTCAGCAGGAGCGGCTTGTTCTCGAACGGATGTTCATACCGGGTTGAGTTGACGACGACGATGGGCTTGTCGAACCGCTCATACAGCAATGCGAAGCTGGGTGTGTGCGTTACAATGAACCCGTCGTACCGTTTGAGAGAATCCGCGTACCGGTCCGCCCACAGGCTGATGGCCTTGTCGTCGAGGTGCCGGTAGCCGGGATTGTCCAGCGGTGGCATTGATCGCTTTGTCTTATCCGCGAATCTTGTGTGATCCGACATGCTGATGTCATCCACTTCATGCCCGAGCGACTGAAATATATCAGCCACGTCCCGGATCACGCTGATATGTAAGTCTAAGTTGAAGAACCTCATGGTGGTGTTTCCTGGTTGCCTTTACTGCTGCTCCGCGATACGGATGAGTTCTTCTTTGATCCGATGCACCAGTTCTTTGGGCTGGCAGTAACGCTTGAAGTACTCCGCACCAGCTTTCACACTCCGTGGTTGAAGCTCCCCGTTCCATTCATCTTCGGCCACGATCGCCATTCCATCCCAGTCAATATCGTTGCAATGAGCAAATGGCAACACGCGATGATCCTTCCAGACGTAGATCGGTACGCTGCCGGCTGCGAACGCCTCGAACAACCGATAGCTGGTCGGGCCAGCGCCCCGTGGGGCAAGAACATACTCCGACTCCTGGAGGATCTGGAAATACTCCTCAAACGGCAACGGTATCTTGGTGGCATGCCCGGTATTCACTTTCACAACAGATCCGTCCGGCAGTTTGTTTATGCTCCGCGATCGGACACCGCGATAATCAGTGTACTGATTGATAGTTCCGACAAAACTTGCAAGGTGCTTCTTGGCACGTAACTCGGGCGACCGGTTCAATAGCGCTTCGTGCACCAGCGGAATCACCACGTCACCCGCCGCTGTATCAATGAAAGTGATCCTCTTGGTCCAAGGGGCGCGTCGCGCCTCCCCCAGATGCTGAAATCCGATCATCGACAGCGTATAGTATTTCACGCCCGGCTCGACGGCTTGCGACAACCACTCGATCGCCTTTGGCCAATTCGGCACGCCAAGCGTCGCCCAATAGATCGGGATGTACACCACCCCAGGGACCGCCAGTCCATTCGCGTGAGCGAACCGCTCGAACCACCCACCCGGAACGGCCCCATGGTTTGCAAACAAGGATCGGGGCGGGCGAAGGTCGGCCGGCACGCTGAGTTCGTGAGGGAACATATCAATCTCCGCGGGCTTGCATGATCGCCAGCCCTTTGTGTGGGGCGCGTTTGTCTCCTTCCGATGGCGTCGACCGTACGACGTCGAACAAGTCATAAATCGCCGCATATTCCATACGGTCCTTGTCGTGCAGCACGACATAGCCGCCTTGTTTGAGATACCCATGGTCCACCACGGCTTGGGCGCAGGCCACGCGATGTTCCCCGTCGATCAGGATTATGTCGTAGGGCGCATCCAACACTGGCTTGAACACATATTCGTCCCAACTTTGCGCGAGATGGATCGTCACATTCGCCGGTTTGTTCCGACAGCACCTCTCGTACCAATCGGCCTTGCTCTCTACGGCGACGAGCTTGCCCACACGAGCAGCCAACCACATTGTCGATTCGCCGCACCCCCACTCTAACACGTGAGCGTTGGGGAACAACAGATCATCCAACACCTTGAGTTCGTGCGGGCGGTAGCTCCACTCTGACAGCCACGGGTACGATTGATCCTTCATGATGCCGCCTCAGAACGCATGGCCATAAGCTGTATCCCGTCGATCGCACCTATCATTTTGTAAGCCCTCCTCATTCACGCGATTCAACTCGATTCTGTAATCGCACAACATATCGTGCCGCTTCAACCTCGGTGTTGTTGAACATCGGTGCCCACGGCCTGCATCTTCTTCGCCCGCTTGAGTGTCTGCGTGTCGTCGAGGATGAAGTAGACGCGCTTGTCACGCACGCCCAGTCGGTCGAGCCGACGCAGCGTATCCAGGGCATCTCGCGGAACACCCACGCCTCGTCCCAACCGCTGCGCCAGAGGAAATCGCCGTGGTTGGTGCGGTACGTGGCGGCGGGCCCGCGCAGCAACTCGATGAGGCGCTTGAGAGTCCCCGCGTGGCTGGTGGTCAGCGCCAGCACGAACTGCCAGAAGTGCCCGTACCCGCCGTAGGTGAAGCAGCCGGCGACGGCACGGAAAAAACGCTTGCTTTTTCGGAACATTTTGCCGATAGTGACCATGTGGTTCCTCCAGCGGTGACGTTGCGTGTCTATAACGCTTATCGTCACGGGAAGCCGCTTTTCATTGATCGGGCAGATCATCGTTGGCCGGGAGATCGGTCAGCTTGAGTAATAATACCACCATCTCGGAGTGCGACCATGAACGCGACGACGCCCGAATTCGAAGCCGAATGCCGAGCGCACTTGGACCGATTCTTCGAAGCTCACCCCGACGCCGCGATCGAGCAACGCGCCCACAAAGCGCTGCGTCTGCTGCGGGCCAGCGAGACGCCGCTCAAAGGCAAGACCGAAGGCTGGGCCGCAGGCATCATCTACGCGGTCTATAACGACGGCTGTTTTCCGTGTGGTGTTCCGCCGCTGCTCAACAGTGAATTTGAGAAGTTCATGGGGGCGACGATGTCGACCATCTACTACCGCGCGGCTCGGGTGAAAGAATTGTTCACGTTCTGAACCGAGTAACAAAACGCCCGGCCGACGCGAGGTCGACACGGGCGCTTCCGGGGGCGATGATGGTGGGGTCATCGTAGCAACAGTGACGGGGTCGTCAATCCTGCCTGTCAAGTCGTCACACCATGCGTTCTTCCGGTGGCTGGCCGGGATGGTGGATGCGAACGAGGAAATTTTCCTGATCCCAACGTGACGATTCCTGAGCGAGCATCTTGTTCGCTTTGAGAGTCTGGCTGCGATCGCGGTGCTCTACAGCAAAGTTCCGGGTCCGATCATCGTTGTCGTGATCGATGTGGCGCACCGTGTCGGTGCTCAGTTTGTTCCAGCGCCAGCCGGCGTCCTCCATGCGGTGGTGCATATCGGAGTCCTCGTGGCCCCAACCGACCATGTTCTCGTTGCATCCGCCGAAACAATCCCAATCGGCCCGCCAGAAAAGACCACTGCCGCCAAGGTTCTGACCACCTTGGGCATAGAACATACGCTCGGCCATCGGATGTTGAGCAAGAAAATCATCCGCGAGAATCTGCACGTCGCAGTCGATCATGCAGATCAAAGCATGTCGCGCTAACCGCATCTTCAAGTTTTTGCTTTTTGCCTGGTGGAAGTGCCGCTGGGATTCGACGAGTTCGACGTACACGATCGTGCCGTCCTGGTGCTCGTCGACAATGTCTCGTAACGGTGGCGTGCTCGACCAGTCAAGCAGGACGATCTCATCGAAGCCCTTGTTCAGCCATGTCGGCAACGTCTGTCGCAGGTGATCGTGGCGGTTCATGCATGCCGTGACCAGTGAGATCGGCGGTCGAACTGTTGTGGCTGTCCCTGTATGCCGTGGTCGCGGGAAGCGCTGCAGGCGCGAGTGCCGCAGGATTGGTGTTCGCATCATCGCGGGTGTCGACACAAGGCCGCGTTCATATTGTTTCCATTGATCATGAAATCTTGCATCGGATGACCAGGGCTTCTTCTGGCCAGCCCAGTGGAGAATGCGCCAGTCTTCGATTCGTTCATGTCCCATGCCGATGAAGACGTTCCACTCGGGTTCAAGACGCGCGAACTTGCCTTGGGCGTAGAGGGCGCATGCGATCTGATCGTTGACGCCGAAGTCTCGCACCCAGCGTGTCGTCTGCTCGACGAAGGCTCGCTCTCGCAGGCAGGCGAGGTCCATGAGCATGACGCCGGCGTTGAAGCCCGGCCAATCGGGGTCGATCAGGGGCAGGATGCGATCGAAGTTGTCGTGCCGCCAGGATTGAAGCGCCCGTCCGACGGTGCTGAACCCCGGATGTTCGGACGGCCGGGCGAGCAGGCCCTCCGGACCGGTGTCCCGTGGATAGAGGTCGTTCAGATCGTCCAGCACGAGCGTGTCGAGGTCAAGGTAGATTACGCGATCCAAGCTGGGCAGCAGATCGGGCAGCAGCAGGCGATCCATCGTGGCGCGTGTGATGTGGTGGCCGAGGTACAGATGCACACCGTCCATGAACCCGCTGGTATCGATGACATTGATGCACAATGCGTCATTATAGTTGCGCCTTGCCCATTCGATTGCCTCGGGGATATCCCGAACTAACACGTGCACAGTGACGGACCCACTCGTGTGAGCGACGATTGAGTTCAGCAAGGTGGGCAGATGCGGCCAATAGGCCCGGTCCGTGGCGGTTGCGACATGAAGCATGATGGTTAATCCTCCGGAAATGTGCTGATATATCGGGCACAGCGTTCGACTAAATCACACTGCAACGGATTAATAACATGCGTGATTGTGTCCATATGCGCAGGTGCGTGCCACTCGATGTTCCAGCGACCGGCGATGGCGTCGGCGCGCTTGTGCATTGTGAACAGGTGGTCCAGCCCGCTGAGGCGCATCGGCTCATATCGCGGCTCGATCAACACGACGGGCGTACCCATCGCCACACACGGCAGCGCCGCGTGAAGGCGACTGGTCACGACGAGCCGGGCCTGGCGGTACGTCTCCAGCAGTGCCCGGGCGAGAGCGAAGCGTTTGGGTTTGGGGCACGATGCTTCAACGTGATGCGTGACGAAGGTCGTGTTATGGCGGATCGATTCTGGGATGGAACGCCACCAGCGATCGCCGACATTGGCGCAGGTGCGCGCGAATTCACCGGGGCCGAATGGATCAGCGAAGACGACGTGGTCTCTCCGCGGGCCGTCGTATCGCGGGAACGTCAACGTCAGGCAGCCGGAGAAGTATGCCGGGACACCCGCGCGCTCAAGCCGCTCAAGAGTGAAGCGATCACGACAACCAACGGGGCCATGGCGTTCATAGAACTCACGCAAGTCCGGCGAAGTGAAGCGGTCCAACGCGGGGCCTTGCTGGCGGATATGTATCGAAGTCAGAAGTGGCCGAATCTTTTGAGGTGGAGGCCAAGTCGTGGGCCGATACGCCCACCAGCCGTTGCAGATCAACGCTGTGGGATCGTCTGCCCGATATTCATCCAGATGGTCACGATCAAGCAGAGCGTCCACGCGCGGCAGGAACTGAGCGGCGGCGAGCGACTGGATGTCGTCGCCGAGGTTGGTTGTCGAGTAAGTCAGTAGTGCAAAGGGCACATCGATCTCCAGAATATGGCCGATTTCAAGCAGCGAGCCCCTTCTTCGCTTGAATATGGGCGATGGCGGCAGCACGCTGTTCAAGTGAGACAGAGATTTTAAGGTATTTCAGAATTTGATCGACCTGCGGTGCTGGATCAGCCAGCAGATCGTCGTACTCAATCGTCATATAATCGACGCTGTCGAGGAGCGCGGCCTTGCGATCCCACAACCACCGCTGGACCGCCTCGGCCTGCTCATCGCTGATGCGCAGCCAGTCGTTGGACCGGGCGGACCGCTTCTTGAGCGAGGCGATCGATTCATCGAGCGGGCGGTTGACGTGGATGACGCGGAGGGCATCGCCGCAGATCTCTTTCAGCTCGTCGCCCATGGCGCACAGGTGCGGGTACTTGCCGCCGGCGATGGTGTTCTTCCAGTGCGCCTCGCGGCGTTTCTCCTGCACGAACGACGACAGGTCACGGACAAGCTGCGGGCGCGGCACGGCCAGTTCGATCGTCGGGAACGGGTACGCCCGTTCGCACAGGTGCGCCAGCGTGACGGCCTCGAAACCGCCGGCCGGTTCGTAGCCGCCGAGTTTGTTGCCGAGGTGGACGCCGAGATGGTGCAGGACGCCGGCCAGGGCGCTGGAGCCGGATCGGTGCAGACCAATGACGGCGACGAA